>JAUNIK010000004.1 GCA_030523505.1 Prevotellaceae bacterium
ATTATTTTCAGCGCTCACGAAACCAAAACTCCCCACAAGAAATTATTTTCAGCATGAAAACTTTCGTGCATCCCAAAATGAAATTTCTGTCAGCGCTCACGAAACTAAAACTCCCCACAAGAAATTATTTTCAGCGTGAAAATTTCCGTGCATCCCAAAATGAAATTTCTGTCAGCGCTCACGAAACTAAAACTTCCCACAAGAAATTATTTTCAGCATGAAAATTTCCGTGCACCCCAAAATGAAATTTCTGTCAGCGCTCACGAAACTAAAACTCCCCACAAGAAATTATTTTCTGCATGAAAATTTCCGTGCATCCCAAAATGAAATTATTTTCAGCGCTCACAAAACTAAAACTCCCCACGTGAAATTATTTTCAGCGTGAAAACTTTCGTGCATCCCAAAATGAAATTATTTTCAGCGTGTACGAAACAAAAACTCTCGGCAAGAAAATTGCCGAGAAGCACTTAGTTGTCCGATATTAAGCACATTATCAGACTTTCAAAACCATATTCACGATGAAGACGCACATCACGAAGCGCTCTCAATGCACCGCGACACATTAAGCCGACACCCATCCATACCCTTGCACTGCCATATCCACAAAGTGGTTGAGGAGGAGGTTGGTCTTGTTGTTGAAGGTGAGGCGGTCATAACTCTCTGGGAGGTCGGCATTGAGGGAGTATTGAATGAGGGTGAAGACCTTCTTGCGAGGTTGCTCATCCTTGTACCAATCCACCACCAAGACGTTCTCTCGCTCCTCGGAGAGTTTCCTGTAGAGGTTCTTTGAGGCAAGGATGACCTTCTGCTCCTCTGCCTTGGTGAGTTTGCGCCCTTGCACAAGGAGGTCGTAAATCTCCAACTCTTCTTCCTCCAAGTCCATCTCCATGGAGCGTCCTTGCTCTGCCTTGAGGTCGACAATGAGTTGGAGGAGTTTCTCATAGTATTCCTCATTCTCACTGCCCCCGGCATTGTAGCGGTCTATGATGCCACGATAACGTTCGGAGAACTTTATGCGTGTGCAGTTCTTGTTGATGAGTGCTGCGAGGATATTCTCAATGAAGATGCGCAGGTTGTCTATCTCCAATGCCTTGTAGGGGGTGGAGTTTATCTCCTTGCGCAGTGCCTCCACATCCAGTTTGCTCAAATCCACCACTTTGCCCTGATGGACGGCATACTCCACATTGTCCTCTGCCACCATTGCCGACACGCTGTTGTCCAGTGTGTATTGCATACGTGCCTTTGCTCGTTGCAGTTTCTCATCATCTATGCGGTTGCAGAAGAGTCCTTGCAGATAGAGCAGAGGGGCGAACTTCGCATTCTCCCAGTGTCGCTCAAATACCTCTGGTTTGGAGGCATCATAAAGGTTGATGAGCAAGTTGGTGAGCACCTTGAAACGGTCTTTCCACTCATCCTTCTCAAGGATATGGTCGTATGCCTTGCGGAGGAGTTCCAATTGTTCTAATGTGTCAGTCTCTGCTATGATTTTGTCTAAACTGATGCCTATCGTCTTCAAGAACTCATCGCACTCACCGATGCACTCGTCAATGTTGGCAATGAGCAGTTCGATGTCCTTTGCCGGATAGTTGTTGCCATCACCCGTAGAGGCATAGTCGGAGAGTGCCTCTTGCATATACTTGAACACATTCACATAGTCGATGACCACGCCACACGACTTGCCGGGGAATACTCTGTTTGCTCTGGCTATTGCTTGCATCAGCGTGTGCCCCTTCATTGGTTTGTCGAGATAGAGGGTGGAGAGTGATGGCACATCAAAACCAGTAAGCCACATGGCGCAGACAAAGACAAGACGGAGCGAGTCGCCTTTGTCCTTGAAGCGGTCTTCAATGTCCTTGCCTTCTGGCGAGATAGCGTTTATCTTGGTGCGGTGAGGTGTGATATCCAGTCCTTGCTTCTTGAACTTCTCCACCTCGTCAGCATCCTCGCTTATCACCACTGCCATCTCCGTCTTGCTCATATAGTCCAGCATCTGGGTCAGTCGGTCACGCTCCTCCTTTGTCTTGGCATCATTGCGCTCCTTGACAATGAGTTTCTGCTCTTCTGCCCAGTATTTCTGCACCTTGTCATACATCCGCACGGCGGTGTATTTATCCACACTCACCACCATTCCTTTGCCAAGGAAACCACGTCTGGGGAAGTGGTGGGCAATGTCCTTGGCAATGCGTTCCAGTCGCTCATCACGCTTGATGACTTCAAGGATACGTGAGCATGAGTTCTCAAGGAGTTCTTGCTCACGGTCGTTGAGGTTTTCATCCTCCACAATCTTATCCACATCGGTGTCCAACCATCTGTTATCCAACCCCACCTCTGGCACTCTTCTGCTGTAAAAGAGGGGCACAGTGCTACCATCCTCTATGGCTTGAGCAAAATTATACTCAGACACATAGTCGCCGAACCATTGGTTGGTCAGGCGTTTTGCTCCAAGCAGTGGTGTGCCGGTGAAGGCAATGTAGTTGGCATTAGGGAGGGCTGTGTGCATATTCTCTGCCAACTGCTTATACTGTGTGCGGTGTGCTTCATCCACAAGCACAAAGATATCGTTGCGCTCGGAGAGCAAGGGATACTTCTTTGTCTTGTCATACTGGAACTTATGGATGAGCGTGAAGACCATTGGTTTGTTGCCACGGAGAAACTCCCTCAACTGCTCTGCATTCTTGGGTTGGCACTCCTCCTTCTCCCCTATCACCTCGGAGCGAACAAAGGTCTTGTGTATCTGTGTATCGAGGTCGTCACGGTCTGTGATGACGAGGAACGTAAAGTTGCCACAGAGTTTCCTCTTCACCTTCCTCACAAACATCACCATAGAATAACTCTTGCCCGACCCTTGCGTGTGCCAAAACACGCCAAGTTTTCCCTTCAACTCTTCTCTTCTCTCTACACTGCGCATAAGGTTATTCACACCCAGATACTGGTGGTTCTTGGCGATAATTTTCACACGGCGGTTGTCGAAGAAGATGAAGTTCTCTATGTAGTCCAGCAATCGTTCTTTTCGGAATAATCCATCTATGAGGTTGGTCACAGAGAGTCCATGCTCTGCCACCTGCTCACGGTCAAATTTCTCTTTTTCATCGTCCACTTTCAACCACTCGAAGAAGAACTCATACCCAGCGTTCCATGCCCCTATCTTGGTTTGCAGACCATTGGAGAGGACGCATATCTGGTTTAGGGCAAAAACGTTGGGTATGTCATTGCGATAGGAGACAAGGTTCTTATTGTATGCCTCCTCCACCTTCACTGTGGAGTTCTTCAGTTCTATGAACACTACTGGCAGGCCGTTGATGAACAAGAGCACATCCGGACGGCGGTAGCGCAAGTGCCCCTTTATCCACATCTGATTGACGCAGTGGAAGTCGTTACTTTCTGGGTGGTCGAAGTCTATCAGTTTGACAATATCGAAGTCCTCACGCCCTTGGTGGCGAGTCCGCACCTTTATGCCGTTGCGCAGTTGCTGGTAGAACTTGTAGTTGGTATCCACCATGTCCGTGCCGGTGTAGTCCTTTCGGTAGTCATTCACTATGCCACGGAGGGTCTCCTGCTCTATCTGTGGGTTGATGCGGCAAAGGGCACGGAAGAGCACCTCCGGCAGTATGCACTCCGAGGGTGAGGTGCGCCCAGTAGTGCTCACATCATCCTGTGCCTCAACACTGGGGTTGCACTCTATGCGCTTCCAACCATACTCTGGCAGAGAGAGGCGCGTGCAGATGGCCTGCTCTATGTTGTCTTCGCTGATAAATGACTTCATGGTTGTCGGTCTATTTGTTGTCTTTCCCGAGTTTTCTCTCGTCTGAGTTAAGTCGGCGCTCCACTTTCTTTACGTCTTCTCCGGCTGGTAAGGCTTCGGGGTGAATACCTCTGCTGAGAAGCATATTGCGCACGGCAGTATTATTCGCCACATGTTCTCCTTCAATGGATGCTTGTCCTCGCAAGTCTTTCTGCTGCACGTTGACAGAGGTCATCTCTGCCGCAAAGTCCTTTGCTTTGATGCCAAGAGTGGAGAGAAAGTCTGCAACAGGTCTTCCTGCAGGTGCACCAAGACGACGTTTCAGTTGGGCAGTATCCAGATGAAATAGTGCCCTGTCTCCCTTACTGCGAATGATAGCAAAGCCTTTACTGTCAACTCCTCGCTCATAAAGAACACCCGACAGCACCTTCTCTGTTTCTGCCAGTTTGTTGCGAGCCTGCACACGCTCATACTCAAGAAATCTACGTTCCACCATCTCTGCCACACGGGTCTGCACGGCAAAGTAGTTCTGTGCGAAAGCAATCTCTGGCTTGCGAGGGTCGCCATTCTGACAAACAAGGTAGCAGGCATAACGTGTCAGCATATAATCATTGATTTCACGCTGAGCTCCGCTGCCGACTTCGACCATTTTGCTGACGTCAGCAAAATGGTGCTGAATATCTCCATCAGCATTTTTACACGCCTCCTTGGCTTTCTCTATGATTAGTTCAAAGTTGCGCCATTGTGCATAGCCAAGTAATGAGCATAGTTCTCGGGCACTCCAGCACTCTACACCTTCATATTCGCAAGCAATAGCCTCAAACTTATCAAAAAGTACTTTTATTTGTTCGGTCTTCATAATGTTGTTCTTTTTATGCCTTTATTTCCAACTTGCCACTCATCAAGCGAGGGAGAGAGACGCGTGCAGATGGCCTGCTCTATGTTGTCTTCGCTGATAAATGACTTCATTGTTGTCTGTAATTTAATTTTTTATCACTACCCAATACCCTTGTTTGCGACCGCCCTCACGCTTCAAAATGCCCATTTCCTTGAGCTTCGCGATGTCTTTCTCTATAGTTCTTTTCTTATCCGCACTCTTATCCGCAATTTCCTGTACGGTAATGGTAGCGTTTTGACTGATTATGTCTAAGATAAATCTTTGCCTTTCAGAGAGTGTTTCCCCGAAATCTTTTCCGAAACCTTGTGGATTCGTATGTATGCTTTCGTCTGTCCATTCGGCCATAAGTGTTGCCTTGAGAATAAAGGCATTCTGCTGGAACGTAGGGATAGACAGGCCTCGCTTTTCCAGTTCGTTGCAGATTCGGTCTATACCCTCGCCAAACTCTTTCACATAGTCGTACACCTTTAGGAACTGGGCAATTCTCGGGTTGCGTGAGAAGTGGGTATGACGTATATTGTCAGCCCTGACTTGTCCTGGAAAGTTTCCTGGCGTTTCAAAGACCAGTCGGTTGTCGAACATCTTAATTTGTATTTCGGTACCCTTTATGCTATAGTCGCGGTGGCAACATGAGTTGACACACATCTCTTGTACTGCGAACTTGGAGTAGTTGCGGTTGGTAACGAAAACTCCACGTTCGCCAAGAAAAGTATGCTCTCTTATTTGGGTTTCTATAAATTCAATCGTCTTGCGCACCTGCTGGATAATGGTTCCTTCAAAAGTAACGTCCTTCACCACATTCATTTCTGCACCAACCTTTTCTACTGTTCCTTCGTATCGGATAAAACGTGTGCGGGCACGTGGGAAGAATCGTTGTGGGTTGTTGCCAAAGAGCAGTATGCACGCATTGCTTACGCTGCGCACTTTTTGTGAATCATCATAGGCTATCCATCCGTTTTCGGCAAGGAATTCCAAGGCAGACTTTCCATATCCCATACGCTGTGTGTATTCACTCACGGCCTGCATGTCTATGTCGCCCAGCGTAGCTCCGTATGTGCTTTGGTCTTCGTAATAGCGTTCGCCTTTATCGTAAACCAATTGTAAGCGTTCGTCAAAACTCAAACGTTTGCTTTTGTCGCCTATGCGGATGTACGCTTCATCGGCTTGTGTGCAGTAAGTCTCAGTTCCGGCAGGAACATATATGAGCAGGATATGGTTGTCATTGCCCTCGGCATCTTTGCAGGGCAGATAGTCGTAATTGACGCGTATTGTGGGGCGGCAGAAGTCGTATGGCACACGGAGTAATTCGTTGACTTTCTCTTTGTATTGGTCGATGCCTTCGATGCGACGTGTCTTGTCAGAGATGCCGATGGCGAGCATGCCACCATCAGCATTGGCCATAGCCACCATCGGTATGGCGAGAGCCCTTGGCTCCACCTGTATGCTTTTGCAGTCGAAGGTCTGTCCTTCTTTCTTCTTTATCAGTTCGTCTATTGTCATAACCACATACTTTTATGCTTATACTTCCAACTTGCCACTCATCAAGCGAGGCAGCAAGAGGTCGCGCTGACGGGAGAGGAGGAGGTTTTGGTGCTGGAGAGTATCTATCTGTCTGAAGATTGTCGTTATTATTGAATCGAAATTCTTGCAAGTTTTGTCATCTGGCATAATGAACTTCATGCTTGCAAAATTATTGTATCTAAGCGAAGGCACTGTTGCGCCAGTTGCTACAGACAAGAAATACATTCTGTTTAGCATAAGCATATAGAAGAGGTATTTGCCTATCCCTTTTGATTTCGGATTGACACAATAACAGCGCTGATGCAGATTGAACTTGCCTACATAGTAGCGAGGGATAAAAGATGTTCCCTCACCGGGGATTATTATGGCCTCGCAGTCTTTAAGCCATACACTACTTCTCTTGATTTCTTGAGACCTATCAAATAATGGATACTCCCCTTTTTCTTCTGCATCTTCTCTGTTGCACTTTCCTGTAGAGATATTCGCAACATTACCAAGTCTCTCATTCTTCCACCCCTCTGGCAGTCCGTCTTTCATTTTGACGTTATTGTGTCCTGGGAAACGGAAGCGGACAAACCACTCCTTATAAAGGTTCTCTGCCATCTGCTCCAACAGACGGATACGCTTGCTGTTGCACTCTATAATACTGTCGTAAGAAGACAATATAGAAGCAATACGACGCTGAAAGGGGAGAGATGGAAGTGTAATCTTGATTTTCTTGATGAAGTCCAAATCTGCTCGTTGTCTGCCACTTGCTCCGCTCATACTGTTAGCAGCAAGGTTTCTTATATGCTGTTGTTTGAGGAGATAATATACAAAATCACTATCCGTAATGCCCTCTATGCCACGGAAAACGAACAGTTCTGTTGAACCAAGACCCTTACCCTCTATCCGTGCCATTGCCATCTTGCCATTTTCCAGACAAGGGGTTATACGCGCCATTAGGGTATCACCATTCTCGAACTTTGCCCCACTTTTACCATCAAATAAGATGTATTCATCAGAGAAAACAATCTTTCGACCAATAGTAATCTTGTCAATATCTATTACTGGATATGTTTCTCCCTTTAATAGTTTGACTTTAGGATTGCAGTCTATACATTGCCCTATTCTTGTTTCAATGGTCTCCATACTCACCCCTCCCCAAACAGTTCATTCATATTCTTCTCTATCTCCTTGCTTAGTGCGTCAGCCTCTTGGTTGAGGGCGGAGAAGTCTGTGTGCAGAGACCTCATCGTCTCGGCAAACTCTGCCTCTGTCATGCCATCATCCTCTATCACCACGCCAACGTAGCGACCAGCATTGAGGGAGTAGTCCTGGTCTATGATACCGTCCTCACCCTCCAACTTCGCTACCTTGCAGAGACCAATCACGTCCTGATATTTGCCGTCAGGCCAACGCTCCAACAACCAATCCACCTCCGTCTGCTTGCCCTCTGCCTTGTATTCCTCCACCAATGCCCAGAAAGCAGCGCTGTCCCCCTCATAGAGGCGAGTGATGATGCCAAGGTTCTTTATCTGCTCATCAGAGAACTTTCGGTGTGCCCTATCCACCTGCGTGAAGATGTTGCGGGCATCGATGAAGAGTATCTCATCCTTGTGGGTGCGCTGCTTGTTGAAAAACCAGAGTGTGGCAGGCAGCGTGACGGTGGAGAACATATTGCTTGGGAGTGTCACCATCTGACTGATGATGCCGTCCTCTATCATCTTCTTTCTTATCTCCAACTCTGAAGCGCCAGCATCCGAGGCAGAGTTTGCCATTACGAGTGCAGCCTTGCCATTCTCATTGAGCGCAGTGGCAAAGTATCCTATCCACAAGTAGTTGGCATTGGGCACAGTCTCCTTCTTGTCCGATGCCTTCTTGGTGGATTTGGTCTTGTTGCGTGGCACACCGTATGTGGAGAAACGCTTGTCATCTATGACACGCTCCGTCACCACCTCATCCACGTTGAAGGGAGGATTCGCCATCACATAGTCGAACTGACCAAAGGCACTGTAAGGGTCAGAGTAGAAAGAGTTTGCCTCCGTTATCTCACCACGGATATTGTTCAGCAGTAGGTTCATCTTCGCCAACTTCACAGTGTCGGGTTCTTTCTCCACACCATAGCAGCGGAAATGCATCATCTGGTCGCTGAGCACTTGTGCTGAGCCTGTCGAAGCATTGTGGCGGTGCATATAGCGTGCTGCCTGAACGAACATACCACCACTGCCACACGCAGGGTCAAGGAACTTCTTGTCGCCAATCTCTGGACGGAGCACCTCCACCATATACTGCACCACAGAGGCAGGGGTGTAGAATGCTCCACCACCTTGTCCCTCTGCAAGGGCAAAGTTGCCAAGGAAGTATTCATAAATCTGACCGAAGAGGTCGATGCTTATATCCTCGGGGATGTCCTTGAACACACGCACAATGCGGCTCAAGAGGTCGGGTTCTTCCTCTGGCACCAACTGCCCATAGACCTCCTTGGGCAGCACACCATCCATACGAGGGTTCTCACGCTCTATTGCCTCCATAGCACGCTTCACCAGCAGTGCCTTGTTAGCATCATCGGGAGCATCATTGAGGTAGTCGAAGTAGGCACACTCTGGAAGGTAGAACCCACACTTCTCTATCGCCACATCCTTGTAGTCTCGCTCCATGCGCGTGCCCTTGTGCTGCTCATATTCAGCATCAATATCTGCCTTGTGCTGCTTGAAGAGCACGTCGGCATAGCGTAGGAAGATAAGTCCAAGGATGGGTTGCCCATATTTGTTGGCAGCAAGGTGAGCACCAGCACGCAGCATGTCTGCCGAGTGCCACAGGCGGTCTTTGAGGTCTTTGAGGTCTATATCTGTCATTGAATCGTCAACATTACTTAAGTAACACACATAAGAAATGTGTCATTATTTTATTCTTACATAATACTATAAAATATATAGTCTGCAAATATACATGTTTTTTGTCATATCATTCAAGGCTTTAGTCACAAAAAAAGCCCCGCCGTGAGTAGGCGGGGCGTTGTGGTTGTTATGTGGTATTAGTAACACTCCGGAGTGGTCCGGAGTTTTTTATTTTGCGAGAGACTACAGTTCGTCTTGTTTGTCGTAAGCATGTTCGCCAAGAATTGAGGCGTCGATGCCTTCACGTTCTTCCGATTCGCTAACGCGTACAGGTGTAACCTTGTTGATGACCCATAGGATGACATAGGTGAAGACGAAGCCATAGATGGCACTTACGATGGTAGCAACCAACTGTTTGAAGAAGAATGCACCTTCGCCAGTGATGAGTCCGTTAGCACCGTTGGCGTTGACTGCTGTGGTAGCAAATATGCCGAGCAAGATGGTGCCTACGAAGCCACCGATGCCGTGCACGCCCCATACGTCCATAGCGTCGTCCCATTGACGTTTGTTTTTCCATTCAACAGCGAGGTAGCAGCAAACGGAAGCAACGATGCCGACGATAGGTGCGCTCCAGATTGGCATGTAGCCAGCACCTGGTGTGATGGTGGCAAGACCAGCGATTGAGCCAGTGAGCACACCAACAAGTTTTGGTTGACGATGACGGCACCATTCGATAACGAGCCATGTGATGAGTGCGAATGAAGCAGCGATGTCGGTGTTGAGGAAAGCGAGAGTGGTGACGCTGTCGACGCCAAGTTCGCTACCTGCGTTGAAGCCGTACCAACCGAACCAGAGCAAGCCTGTGCCGATGGCAACCAATGGTATGCTGTTTGGTGTGGAGTTTTTGTCGACACGTGCGCCAACAAAGAATACGGATGCTAATGCAGCGAAACCAGCAAGGATGTGAACGGCAATACCGCCAGCGAAGTCGAGTACGCCCCATTCAGCGAGCAAACCGCCACCCCATACCATGTGTGCAAATGGGTAGTAAACGAAGAACTGCCACAAGGTGAGGAAGATGAAGTAAGCTTTGAAGTTGATACGGTTCACAAATGCACCAGTGATAAGTGCAGGTGTGAGGATGGCGAACATCATTTGGAATGAGATGAAGACAAATTCAGGAATGCCACCGTTGGCACTTGGATG
The DNA here is from genome assembly GCA_030523505.1 of Prevotellaceae bacterium. Lineage (GTDB taxonomy): Bacteria > Bacteroidota > Bacteroidia > Bacteroidales > Bacteroidaceae > Prevotella. The sequence goes on from JAUNIK010000004.1 coordinate 10,187, forward strand.
TATGCTGTCGATGGTAACGCCGTGTAAGAAGCATTTGTCGAGGTTGCCTAAGATGCCAGCCCAGTCGGTGCCTTCGGCCATAGTGCCGCTAAAGCATAGGCTGTAGCCGCAAACGAACCATAGAACAGTGCTCCAACCGAGCGATACGAAACTTTGAATCATGATGCCAAGAATGTTTCTCTTGGTGGCAAGACCGCCATAGAAGAAAGCCAAGGCAGGGGTCATCAGCATGACGAGACTGGCAGCGATGACCATAAAAGCGGTGTCGGTAAAACTAAACATAGTAACGATTTATTTTATTTGTTATTTTTCTTGTTGTTTTAGAATGTGATGGCACAACCAACAACGGCATACATTTTATTAGCTGTTGGGTTGGCAATAAGTTGTAGATAGAGAGGTATTTCGAAGCGTTGTCCTAAAGGAAATGCATGACGAATTTCAGCGCTTATGTTCACGATGTCGAATCCGTCGTTGCCATAGAATGTAGCATCTCCTTTGCCATTGACGGCAGCTCCGAGTGCAAATGAAAGGTCGGTATCGATTTTCTTAATAGGTTGTGTGTAGCTTGCTTCGACGTAGGTGCTGTAGACGAGTTTGCCGTTGTCTTTGCGTGCATCGTTGCCAAAAAAGTTGGTGTAGGCTGATAACGACAAGTTCGTTTTTGGCACGTTGAAGATGAGCCCAGCCTCAAGCACATGGTCGGTGGTGTTGGCGTGATAGTCGAAATAGTGGTAGTCGGTGTGTAACGTTGGGAATGAGTAGTCGGTTACTTGTATGGTGATGAGATCATCGCCAAAAGTGTATCCGAGTGTCCAATCGAACTCTTGGTATTCGTTGAGTGCAAAGCCATAAGCACCCCAGACGCCAAGGCTCAAACCACGCCAGCTGACAGCGACTCCTGGTTCGATACAAGGAGCGTTGCCACCCAGAGGTTGTCCGCGCCAAACGTAGCGGCTTTGTAAGTCCACGCCACCGCTTACGCTCCAGGCGCTTTGTGCTATACCCCTTACAGCAAGGGTAAGACAAACTAAAATAAGTAACAATTTTTTCATAGCGTATGTTTCTTTGTGTTGGCAGGAGCAGTGGCAACGGCATTATGATGTGAGCGTGCATGCGCATCCTGCGTACGTTTTTTTACGGTGCAAAGAAACACATAAACGTCGAAAACAGAGTCGTGATTTAGTGTTAGGTTGTCTAAAAACTAAATTATTACTGTCATTATTCTATTTTTTCGTATCTTTGCGGTCGGTTCGAACAATTGAGTTTCACTATGTTACAAAGAATATTACACATTGCGCCCATTCTTTTGTATTTGTCACTCGCATCCCTCTCGCTTCAGGCTCAAGGCAAAGCCATGCCTCGTGTCGACGACAAAGAGAAGGAGGCAAAGGCGCTGTACGCTGAAGGAAATTACCGTGAAGCGTGCGATATTTTGTTGCAAACAACAGAGGCACGCAAAGGCATAGAAGATAATCGCATTGCTCATGGTTTGTTTTTTTTCATGCTGTTGAACATCACGGGAGTTTTCTTTTTTCTATGGATTGAGAAGCGTAAAGCTTACAAACTGTTGGTCGATAAGAATGCTGAAGAAGCCAAGAAGCCGGTGATTAATAGTTTTACCTTTAGTTTCGATGGCACTCCCGACACCGAAGAGGTGGACCGACAGTTGCTGCATCATCTGCAAGAGCTGTTGGAAGTGGAGGGTGTTTACAAAGAGCCTGGCATTACGGTGGCAGAGTTGGCACAGCGTATGAATGTTACTCGCGCCGACCTCTCGCGTGTAGTGAATCAGCAGTTGCACTGTTCGTTTCCTGCGTTGTTGAATCAATATCGTGTGCGTGAAGCAATCCGTCTGTTGACCGATTCGTCGACAACAAGTTATAAGTTAGAAGCTATTGGCGACCTCTGCGGCTACAACAACAGGCAAGTCTTTCACGCCGCATTTAAGAAGGAAACGGGTCTTACACCGTTAGAGTTCCGAAAAGCGGCACAAAGCCACGATTAAATGTTTTATCGTTGTCGGACGTAAAAAAGTCTCCAACGTTTTTCTCCTAACAATATATTTAAAAAGGGTAGACAATGTGGTATGTCTACCCTTTTTGCGTATGGCACAAGCACAGATTGTTGCGGTCAACACGTGCTATTTTTTCCCGCTGTACCATGTGTACTATTTTTCCCATTGTATTGATGTCACAAAAAAAGCCCCGCCGTGGTTAGGCGGGGCTGAGAGACTTATGAGTTTTCCTGATAGTCCCAGGCACTCCTTGAAGAAGGAGCGCCCAGGGGTTTAAGGGTTTTTACTTCACGATGACTTTGCCGTACATCACACGACCGGTGCCGGTGGTGAGGCGAATCATGTAGAGACCATCGACGTCAGGCATCTTCACGAACATTGGTTGTTCTTTTGGCTCGGTGCGGTCGATGAGTTCGCCGTTCGAGGTGAAGAGTTCAATGACGAGTCCGTCGCGGTCAGCTTCGTTCAGTGTTACGTCGAGACGAACTTCGCCACCACGTTTCACTGGGTTAGGACTGATTGCGAACATGCCGTCTTCAGCGTAGTCGATACCTACGTTCACGGTGAGTATCAACGTTACAACTGAGTCGCAACCAGCAGCGGTGGTGCCGCGGTAGGTGTAAGTACCAGCAGCGGTGATGGTCTGACCATTCCATGTGTATGGCAGATCGTTGCTGGTGATGGTTTGTGTCTCTGTGGTGTTGTAGGTTGGGTTCACAGTGAGGTTGAGAGTTACGATAGAGTCGCAACCAGATGCTGTGGTGCCTTGCCATGTGTAAGAACCTGCGGTAGTGTAGGTGTTACCGTTCCAAGTGTAGGAGTTACCTTGACAGATTGCGTAGTTCTCTGTTACGTTCACTGCGTTCGACACGGTGAGCACGAGGTTGATCACAGAGTCGCATGTTGCTGTCGAGCCAGTAGCACCGTAGTAGGTGTAAGTGCCAGAAGCGGTGCATGTTTGTCCACGCCAGGTGTAAGGCAGTTGTGTCGAACAGATGGTTACATATTCGGTGTCGGTGTAACCAGGTAGTACGGTGAGATTGAGAGTAACGATAGAGTCGCAACCATCTACTGTGTTGAGGTAACGGTAGTAAGTGCCAGAGGTGCTTTCGTTGAATCCGTTCAAGGTGTAGGTTACACCTTGACAAACGGTGTCGTTGATGACTGTTTGTGCTGACGAGACAATGTTCAATGTCAGAGTTACCAATGTATCGTTGACGATGCGTTGGAATGTCATTGGACTTTGTGTGATGTCGAGCTCGGTGCTTGAGATGTTGAATCCGTTAGCCACGTAGTTGTAACCATCGCAGACAGTGGTGTTGATGTTCTTCGTGCCAGAGTAATGACGCAGACTTATATTTACATCATCAAGATAGAAGTAAGTATAAGAGGTGCTTGTTGGCGATGTCATTTGTTGTGGACTTGGCGCGAGGAATACGATGTACTGTCCGTTACCACGGTAGTTCTCGAAGTTGACAGTGTAGGAGTTCCAACCTGTTGCTGCAGGCACGATGGTATCGATGATAGTGATGGTGCTTACATCGGTTGGGTTGGTTGCTACACCAACAGCAGCGAAGTAGTTGGTGCTACCAAAGTACAAGTTATAGGTTGCTTGCATCAAGTTTACTGTTGAGCCAACCAGTTTTGGTGTTGCGAGGAAGCAATAGTACGAAGCGCTACCATAGAAGTAAACAGAACCTATACCACTGACTTTCTGAGTCGAAGTGATGTAAGGATAAGCTGTTGGGTAGTTGGTCACAGAGCTCCAACAAGATGGGTGGTTAGCTGTTGAGCCAGCGCCATCGGAGTCGAAGTTTTCAACAAAGTTGTGTGTTTGGTCGATTAATACATCGCCACAAGCAGCACGACAAGAAACCATGGTCCATGCACTTGCGCCATCGGCACATACGGTGCGTGCCCAGATGTTGTAGACATTTGAAGCAGTAACGCCTGTTACTACGATGTTGGTGTTGCTTACCACAGCATTATAAACAGCGTTGGTAGTGTCTGGTAATGTGTTGTTTTTGTTCACAACAACTTCCCAAAGACTATCGGTATCAAATGCTGGTACGATGCTGAAGCTGAGTGTGTCGGCTACTGATGTGCCTAATGCGATAGAAGGACGAACGCAAGAAGGAATCATGTGGATATTGACATTGTCAATATAACCCGTTACATAATCTTGTGCTACAAATGCAATGTATTGTCCGTTGCCGGTGTAACGATTGAACAAGATGTTGATAGGACTAAATGATCCATAAGATGAGTTCGTATTGTCGATGGTGTCAACAGGTGTAAATGTTGAGAGATCCTCTGGGTCGGTCATCACACCAACTTGCAACACCGTAGCAGTTGTTGTTCCAAGACGATATTCAAGCGTCATCTCCATCTGATTAACAGGAATACCACTAAGAAGTGGCGTTACAGCGTAAGTAACGTACGATGCTGGGTTGTAGAAATAGAGTGAAGCTGGTGAACTGGAATAGTAAGTAGCATTGATGTATGGATAAGAAATGCTGTAAGTACTTGACGTTGTCCAACATGATGGTTTAGCTGTTGTGCCAGTGCCATCAGAGTCAAAGTTTTGTGCATACGAGTGTACGCTGTCGATAACGACATTCGGACATCCTGTTTTGAATGTTGTCGAGTGCCAAGCACTGAGGTTGCTACTATCGTTACCACACCATGAGCGAGCCCAAACAGTGTATGAAGTGTTTGCAGCAAGCGTGGTGATATTGATAGAGTTGTTAGGTACAATAACTGTGCCACTGTATTCTGGCGATGCATAAGATGGTGTTGAGCCAACAGGAACAACAACAACGTCGAAGATGCTGTCGGTAGCATGTGCAGGAATAATGTTTACTGTAACGTCGTCGTAAGAAACGCTTGCATCAACATTAATACCAGGATAAGTACAGCTGTCAACAACAGAGAATACTACATTATCAATGAATGTATAGTGACCTGTTCCACATATTGGCGACATGATGCAGATGCAGCGTCCTGTGCCAGTGTACGATGTGAGATTGACAGAAATGTCGTTCCAAGTAAGAACAGCAGAAACGCTTACTTCTTCAACCAACTCGAATGTTGAGATATCGTTAGGATTCGACATCACACCAACCTGCATGGTGTAGGTTGTTGCGGTGGTGTACATCTTGAAGTTAACCTTCACATTGTTGATTGGTGTGCCAGTCACAGCTGGTGATGCCATGTAGCTATAAGCGGAGCCATAACTATAGAAATACATCGAAGCAGGTGAACTGTAAGATTGTGAACCAGTCAAGTAAGGATAAGCTGTGCCAGCGCTGTAAACGGAAGTCCAACAAGATGGTTTGAACAATGTGCTGCCATAACCATAGGTGTCGAAGTTTTCAACGTAATTGGTGGTGTCGTTTACAAGGATGTCGGCGCATAGTGTCGTTCCTGTCGTATTGTACCATAAAGTGGTGTCGCCAGAAGCGCAGAAGCCACGAATATAAATATTGTAGGTAGTTTGTGCGTTAAGGCCATTGAAGATAACAGTCGATGTGAACGGTGTAGCCGTCATGGTGTCGAGTTGTGCTGTAGTCAAAGCACTTTCTGAGATGATAGCTTCAAGTGAAGTAGCATCGGTAGAAACAGATGATACGATGATTTCAGAAGCGCTGCAACCAGAAGTGCTTGCGCCATCAACGTAACAACGACGTTCTTGTACTACAACATTGTCGATAGCCAATGGTGGGTCGTACTGGTCGGAGCCATCGTTCCTCCACATAAATACAAGTTGTTTAACAACAGTATCGGTTGTGTTGAACGCGTAGTTCACATGTTGCCATGTGGTGCTAGTCCACAATACTTCGTTAGCACCTGCGAGATTAATCCATCCGTCAGGATCTTCATAGATATCGTCGTAAGTATCGTAATATTGTCCTGCAGTAGGTGTTACCGAAGAAGGAGCAAGATAAGCTTTACCACCATCGTAGTCTTCCTCACCATTACACAACCAATCGAATGAGATGGTGTAAGAGCCAGGTAAGAAGCGGAGTGTGCGGTAAGCATATGTGTGACAAATAGAACCGCTATAAGTGTGTGATGTTCCGTTGCTACTTGAGATGTAGAGCGATTGTGTACCGCTGTTAGCTACTGCGCTGCCAATACAGAATTTGTTGGCTTCGTTGCCGTTTGCCAATGCCCACTTAGCGTTATCTGTTGCGTCGGAGAAGTTGGTTGCGAGTGGCAAATCTTCTGGTATGTTAGCTGTGCGTGCACTCAAAGCGGCGCTCCATTGACTTTGGTCGGTTGACGAGCAATAAGTACGAACATAGAATTCGTAATTTGTTGATGGTGGCAAATTGTATACCGTGCAAGTGTTAGACGTTGTTCTAACAATGTTTGTTGCTGTGTTAGGATCTGCACCAGCAGGCACTAAGACATACTCCCATGCGGAGTCGGTGCTTTGAGCAGCCGTCCACGAGAAGCTGAGAGAGTTTTCTGTTGAATTGGTGCAGTTGGTAACATCAATACGGAAACAAGTTGGAGTTGGTTCGAGATAGATATCGTCGAGGTAAATATAACTATAACCAGCAGCACGACCATTTTGGAATGCAATGTATCTCTTGGTTCCAGTGTAATTGCTGAAATCGTAAGTATATTTTGTCCAATCTGTTGTTGATGGTTCAAATGTTGCCAACGTATCGAATGAGCTGATTGAGTCAGGATTTTCTACCACACCCAGTCTAATTTCACCATAGCCTGCTGTTGTGGAGGTCTTCTTAACATAGAAAGTAAGGTAGAGACCTTGCAACGAGTCAACATCCAATTCTGGCATTACAGCATAAGTAGTCATGTTCGTTCCTGTATACAAGTAAAGCGAATTAGGTGTTGAGTGGCTGGTTGTGATGACGTAAGGATAGGTAGCAGAGCCGTCGCTACGACCTACAGTCCAACAAGCAGGTTGTGTATAGGTTGTTGAACCTTCTTTAAGCACAAGATCAGTCATTCCTTCTGAGAATGGAATTGACATTGGTGTACAACCTGTTTTGAATACGATAGGACGAGCATAACGGTTGGTGTAACTGTTAGGACCGCATTGAACGCGTGCATATACATAGTAGTTAGTACGTCCTTTAAGTCCTGACACATGCAATGGGAGTGCATTGACATTTATCACTGTATCGACAGCGAAATTACCAGCAGCAAGGCTGTCGATGCTTTCAACGTCCAAACCAGTGTTTACGGTAGTTACTTGAATGTGTACAAGGCTATCGCTTGCATGGAGTGTGTTTAGCATAATGTCGGCTTCGCCACCGTTGACGTTCGTCACAGCCAAATTAGATGGTGTTGTACAAGCAACACAACTATCTACCGAGAGGTCGTCGATATATAGGTTATGAGTCAACGAGTTCAGGTCGCCATCAGCCATAATTGCTAAGTAAGCATTGGTGTAGCCACCAGTGTAGGTGTCGAGACGGAGCGAGTAAGGAGTCCAGACGTTGGTGCTTCTTACGGTGTCGATAGTTACAAATGAGCTAAGGTCGCCTGGGTCGGTTACCACACCAACCAAGAAGACAAGTGCTTGTGAAGAAGTAACACCGTGTACGAAGTTCAATTTGTAGTTATTCAAATTACCAGAGAGTTGTGGTAAGATAGCTACGCCTTTTGACGAACCACCAGTGCTGTAGTAAGCAAAGATACGAAGTGCCGACGTGTCGTTGTTTGCGGTGTCAACATTATAGTATGTAGCGCTTTGGCAGTAAGGAGCGTAAGGATAGGTGCTTGATGGTTCTGGTGTCGTACCATTGCGTTCGTAGAGCGATGTCCAACATGTTGGCATATCAGCGACAGCAAGGTTATTAACATCGAAACCTTGAGTGTAAGGCACTGGTTGTGCAGGACATGATGTCGTGAATGAGTATTCTTCACTCCACAACGAGAGCAAGTTGTCTGACGATTGACAGTCGGCCTGAACGTAGCAATAGTAAGTTGTGTTGACTGAGAGATAACCAGCGAGATCGACATAGTTGTCGGTGACTTGTTGCTCATAAATCAAGACTTCACTTTCGTTACCAGTGATGGTGTCAGGGTCAACAGGCGATGTGGTAATCAATACATCGTAGTAGATACCATTGTCGGAACTCCAGTTAAGCTGTCCACCCGTTGTGGTCAAGTTGCTAACAGAGAGGCCGGTCGGTTGTGCACAAAGACGGTCGTCTTTAATCACAATGTCGTCAAGAAATATGTAGTTAGAAGTGGTACCGATAGATGGATCTGAGAAGAATACGATATAGTTTTTACCTGTCACATTACCGGTGTAATTGTGTAGGTGCACGAATTTTTTCTCCCAAATGTTAGCTGTTGTGTTATAAACAGTGTCGACAGGGACGAAGGTGCTAGGATCGCTTGGATCGTTACAAAGACCTACTACAATATTCTTACCTGCTGTGCTATAGCGCATGTAGAATTCTACACCATATCTGGTGATATCGGGAACGTCGATATAAGGCGTTGCTATCATCGCAAGGGTCGATGTAGAATAGCTATAGAAGTAGAGGTAGTGTGTACCAGAGTAAGCCGCTGTTGGATTGCTGATGATATAAGGATAGGAGGTTGATTGCATCCTTGTCCAACAAGTTGGTATACACGATGTTCCAGAGCAGTTCTCTGCTTCAAAGTCGATAGCATAAGGCAGGTCTGATTGCGCGATTACCATACAAGCAGTGCTTGGTGTGAAGTATGCCCAAGCAGAAGTGTCGCCAGCAGAACAGATGGTACGCAGAGCAGCATAGTACATGGTGTTGCGTGTCAAACCAGTGATTGTGTCGCTTGCACCAGGAGCCAAAATGGTGTGATGCATTGCGCTCGATGTATTGGTTACGTCGATTTGTGTTGTGTCGAAACACAATTCATAACCAATTTGTATGCTGTCAGCACATGTTGGTGAGAATACCATCATGTTGTCTTTGGCACTTATATTCGGTTCTGGACGGTGACACGTCTCCATGCCTACGTACAGGTTGTCGATAGTTGCAGATGGAGCGGTACCAATCGAAGCATCGTTCTTCCAGTAGAATACTATATTATATATTGTAGTATCTGCGAAATAAATCTGATTATTTTGTGTTGTCCACGTGCTTTGCAAATTGAGTTTCACGTTGTTGTCAAGTGCTATCCACGTGGTGTCTGGTGTTCCTGATGTTACAATGCCATTGTTGGTATTAGCAGCGAGGTTTACTGAAGCAGGAATGAGGTATACACGCATGTAGTCGAAGTTACCTTCACCATAACATTTCCAATCGAATGAAATGGTGTAGAGACCAGGTGTGAAGCGTAACGTGCGATAAGTATATGCATAAGATTGTGCATTTATTACATAGGTATTGTTTGCACCTTGGTCGCCAGAGATGTACATTGCGGTGTTATCGCCGTTACCATCAGCTGTACCACAGTACCAATTGTTGGATGGAGCACCAATGGTGGCCCACTTAGCATTGTCGGTTGCATTGCTGAAGTTGGTGGAGAGTGGTAAGTTTTCTGGTACGTTTGTTGTGCGTGTAGCGCAAGCATTGCTCCAACGGCTGGTGTCGCCAGGTTGACAGATGGCACGAACATACACGTCGAATGGTGAACTTGAAGGCAGACCAGTAAATGTTGCTGTTGTGGTCGACACTGTGAGAACAGATGTTGCGTTAGAATCAGGGTCGAAGCCTTGAGGACCAATAACAGCTTGATAAGTGCCTTGTGTGCCAACACCTGGAGACCAAGCAACGTCGATTTGCGTTTCTGTAACGTTGGTTACATGAACATCTGTTGGACGGTCGCACGATGGGATGAAGTCTAAGCAAACGTCATCGAGATATAGGTAGTTGGTAGATGCAGTGTGGTTGTCGGTGAAGACGATGTAGTTACCATTACCTACATATTGATCGAAGTTCACTATTACTTCGTGCCAATAAGGTGAAGATGTCGTACTTGTTTGAACCGTGTAGATGGTATCGATTGGAGTAAAGGTAGAAATGTCGTTAAGATCCTCCATTACACCAACACAAAGTCCTGAAGCAGCATTTGTTGATACGAAATAGAAAGTTACACGCATTTCTTGGATGGTGTGTCCAGGAACGTTGATGCGTTGTGTAGCTATCACGTTACGTTGCATTTGGTAACCATAGATGTAAAGCGAACCATAAGTGTTTGTTGCGTTTGGTGTATGGTTATAAGCCGTTGTGCTAACGTAAGGATATGAGCCGTAGTTGCTCACTTTAGTCCAACAGGTTGGGAATGCTGTTGTGTCAGTGCCATAGTTTTCGAAGTCTTCTGTATATGGCAATGTGGTGATGCCGTTGGCGCTGTTCTCAGATAATATGTCGGAGGTTGGTGCAAGACATACGCGCATATAATCGTTAGATGCTTGACCATTACCTTTCCAGTTATAAGAAACGGTGTAGTGTCCTGGTGTGAAACGGAATGTACGTGTAGCATAAGCGTACGATGTGGATGTGATAGAATAACCATTCGTTACACCATTATCTTCAGAAATATAGAGTGAGGTATTGTCGCCGCAACCAGTGGCATTGCCAATGTACCAATCGTTGATTGGAGTGCCTACGGTCGACCAGTGTGCATTGTCGGCAGCATCGTTAAAGTCGGTGTACAAAGGTAACGATTCAACGGCGTTCGTTGTAGTAACCGACTTAGCATAGCTCCATGCAGAGGTGTCGCCAGGTGTACAGATGCCTCTTACGTAAATTTCGTAATTGGTTGCTGGTGTCAACGAGGTGAAAGAGCACGAAGCTACGTTGTTGATGATTTGACGACTTATTGCCGTTGAATCAGGATTGAAACCACGTGGTCCGATAACAGCTTGCCACTGTGTCTCGCCAGAAACACCTTGTGTCCAACTGCAAGAAATTGCGTTTTCTGAAACAGTAGAGATATTAATGGTTCGTGGACGGTCGCAAGTAGGAATTACTTCGAGACGAATGTCGTCGATGTAAACAAGATTGGAGGATGTGGTGTGGTTATCAGAGAAAGCAATGTAAGTGCCCGTACCCGTATAATTCGTAAAATCGACAATACACTCTTGCCATTCATTAGCTGCTTGGCTCATAAATGTGTCAACAGGTACAAATGATGCTGGGTCGGTGAGGTCGTCCATCACACCAACACACATACCATAGGATGCGTAGGTGGTGTACATAAAGAATGTGAGACGGAGATCTTGCAAACGCTTTCCTGGTACGTCGATACGTTGCGTTGCTGTGATGTTGCGTGTGCTACCATAACAATAGAAATAGAGCGCACCAGGGGTGGTATTGTTAGTAGTGTGATTGTAATTAACAGTGTTAACATACGGATAGCCGCTGTAGCTCTGTACTCTTGTCCAACAGGTAGGGAAAGCAGAACTACCGGTGCCGTAGTGTTCAAAATCTTCCTCGTAAGGCAATGTGGTGATGTCGAGACAGCCTGTTTGGAAGCTGGTGTTGCTCCAGTTGCCAACGCCGTTACCTGCCGACGTACAGTTCGGACGAATGTAGACGTAATAGGTGGTAAGCGGCGAGAGACCTGTTAGTGATACTGGCAGAGAGTTTACTGTAGTATCAATCACTGCTGAGGTAATTGCGTCGGGTGTTGTGGTTGATGTGGTAGTCACTTTTACTTCCCACTGTGGTGCAGTGCCAAGCCAAGTGAGTTGAGCAGAAGTGCCGCCAACGTTCAATGCACGAATAATTGATGCATCCGGACAAGCTGGGGTGTCGAACGTGATGTTTGATCTGCTTGGTAGTAATAACCATAAACCGATGCTGCATTTGAGCCCGTGTGATAGTAGCTTGTTGTCGATGTTGGCATGTAAGCCGAGGCTTGTGGCGTTGCTGCCCAAGTTCCTTCAGCTTCAAACATTTTTATCCAACACGAGTTGAAGTCGTCGGACGACTCAAATCCGCAGTTGTATGGTGTGCTTATTGCTG
>JAUNIK010000340.1 GCA_030523505.1 Prevotellaceae bacterium
TTGCTTTTCATATAAAGAGGTAAATTGATGGGGGAAGTTTATTTAGCAGTATCCTCTGGTTCCCCCTTTGCCAGTGGACTGCTTCCATTATTGATTAAAAATGTAAAAAAATCCTTTTATATATGTATCTGCGTTTTTAGTTATTAACCTTAAGCATTGATATTTAATGCAAATTTATAGATTATTTTTCAAATAACAAACATTTTTAACGAAAAAGTGTATCATAATAAGCAAAAAAAAGCAAATAACCGCTTATATCTATGATATAACCTCATAAATCATGCAGTTATTTGCTTTGAGGGGGGAGTTGGAGGGGGGCTTTATTTTGCTGTCAAGGCCTTGAGACGGAGGATTCAGTTGTACTCGTTGTCACATTACTCGATGCGTACATTATATGTCTTGCATGCCTCGGTCTATACAACGCATACTGATGTCTCCTCTGAATGAGGTGCCCAGTTAGCAAACTGAAGCTTTCCGTCGATGAAGAGACGGTAACCATCGTCGACGGTAAGGCTGATGAGAGTCTGACCGCTTGTTGTTGCCACCATTTTGCCCTCGATGATTGCCGACCAGTGATCAGAGCCTACACCCTGAGCTGGCGAGCCTGACTCGAACATATCAATCTTGTCCCAGTGGGTTGTAGCCACTACGCCACCCTCAAGGTTTTCGTTGTTGTAGAATTTTACATCGAAACCTTGAGCGAATGTATCTGCTGTTATATCCTCAATCTTAACGCTTGTACCCTCGTTGATCTGCTCAAGGAAACGCTTGAAGGCGTTGCCCTCGCCAATCTGCTCGAAGAGTACGATAGGGAGATTGTTGTAATAATCGTTGAATGTTTTCATTGTCTCAGCCTGCTTCTCTGGGTGGTAGCCCATGCGGAGTGGTGCCTGCTCGAGATAGCCGAAACGCTCTGTGTAAACCATGCCGCAGTTGTTGTACTTGTACTCTGCGACAGCAGTCTGGATACGAGCAAACTTTGCCTTTGTGCCATCAACGATAGCATAGTTCTCTGGCAACTCGATGCTTACTGTTGCACCTGCTGCACAGTCGATCTTGCCAAGGTAAATCTTCGTCTCGAGTGTCTGACCATCGTAAACAAAGTTTACTTCCTTGCCATCAACGGTAACCTTCGATGGAGCATACTGACATGGGAGAGCCACAGTGTACTGGCGTTTTGCTGGCATATCCTTGTAAGAACCCTTGCGTGAGCCGATCTTCACTGTCAGTGTGTTGCCCTGACGTGAGTAAGAGAGTGGGGTAGTAGCATAGCTTTCTGCATACTCACGGTCCTCACCGTTGTCCTCGTACATTGAGAACTCACCGCTCTCAGCACCAGGGAAGACGCGAACGATGACTGGCTGCTCTGTGCCAGAGAGGTTCTTCACCTTGCCATAATAAGGGATGATGCTACCAGCCTTGATATATACAGGATACTCGTCCATGGTGAATGCACGCTCGATGACGCGACCACCCTTAAGCATCTCGCCGGTCTCATATTCAAGCCATTCGCCCTCTGGAAGCCATACATTCATGCGTGCATAGCCAGAAGCGTCAACTTCCTTTGTTACCGGAGCAATCATCATATCGTTACCAAACATATACTGCTCACGATACTCGTAGGCTTCCTTAGCCTCAGGGTAGTCGTAGTACATAGGACGGCAGAGAGAAACACCAGTTTCATAGTCCTCGCGTGCCATTGTATATATATAAGGTACGAGTGCATAACGACCGTTGATGACATTTGCCAAACGGTGCTCTGTCTCACGGTTGAATGCCCATGGCTCCTTGTTCAGATACTGGTTCTTGGTGCTGTGTGAACGGATGATAGGCAGATATTCGCCCATCTGCATTGCACGGGTGTAGAGCTGTGGCTCAACAGGGGTTTCAAACACATGGTTCTGATGACCGCCGATGTCGTGGCTCCAATAGCCGTAGAGCACATTTGATGCTGTAGAGTTGAAGTATGGGAGGAACTTCAGACTCTCCCAAGTGATGTACGAGTCGCCTGAGAAACCAATCTGGTAACGGTGATTACCCAGACCACCCCAACGGTGATAGAGCATAGGACGTTTGTTGCCGTGGAGTTCCATGTCTGAGAACCAGATGTAATTGCACCAGAAGGTGTTGCTCAGTTCAGGAATCTTCTTGTCGTTGAGCCACTGCTGCCAGTCGAGCCACCAGAAGTCAACGCCTTCCTCCATATATGGGTGGAGATATGTGTCGAAGAGTGCCTTTACGTATGTCTTGTCAGAACCAAGCCACTCGTATGTCTTGCCGTCGTTCTTGCCGATGCGGCGCATGAACTCGTCGTATTTCTTTTCGAAAGGACGAACACCATCTGCTGGGTGGAGGTTCATTGTTGCCTTCACGCCCTCATCGTCGAGATATTTGAGGAACTGCTTATAGTCTGGGAACAGACTCTCGTTCCAGTCCCAACCTGTCCAACCACCACCGGCAGCCTCTGAGATTGGATGCCAGTCCATATCGATAACGAGCACGTCGAGTGGAAGGTCGTATTCCTTGAAATTGCTGATGAGGTTGCGGAAGTCCTGATCAGAGTAACTCCAGTAACGGCTCCACCAGTAACCGAATGCATAGCGTGGAGGGAGAGGTACGCGACCAGCGAACTTGGTGAAACTCTTCAATGCCTTCTTGTAGTCGTGGCCGTAAGCCATGAAGTACCAGTCCTGTGCGCCCTCAGCACTTGTGCGCTTTGTCACCCAGTCCCAGTCCTTTGCACCATCGAAGAGGAGCGACTGTGAGTCGTCGATGAGTGTCCAACCGTCGGTAGCGAGAATACCGTCCTCGATAGGCATTGGTTTCTTGCCGTTGTACTGGTGGAACTCACCGTCATAGCCGTCGAGAGTACGATAGGTACCCTTGAGGTTGCCTTTCTGCTCCTTGCCAGGAACCCATGTGAAAGGAACCTTTGCACCCTTGATGCTTGTGATCGAGAGGTTGTCCTTGGTCAGAGGACCGTTGTCCTTCTTGTAAACCAATCGCATGCAAGATGTTGTGATTACCAACTGCTTTGCATTTTCCTTCACGCTGCACTTCACGTCAGCGTATTCTCTGTTGACAGCAACAAAACTCTTGTTGTCAACGAACTTTCCATCAGGAGCATACTCCAGACGGATTGTCCCCTCGTCGATGAGAGTGAAGCGCACATTAGCACTGCGATAGACCTCACCGGCGTTCATTGACATTGGAATGAATGACATTGCTATCATCATTACCAAAGCGAAAATCTTGTTCATAATCTTTGTTTTATTATTTGGTTTTTAGAATTCTGGTTTTTGGCGTTTTGGTCCTTTTGGGGGGGTGCCCCGTGTTTTAGTAATGCAAAGATAATAATTTTAATTTTTATTTCATAATTTCTGCGTGAAAAACTTTTCTTGTGTTGTTGCCAAAACAGCGGGAAAACCATGAAAATAGCATGGAAATCCCACTGTTTCTTTATACAATTAGTGATATTTACGATTGTCGAAATCCCTCAA
>JAUNIK010000341.1 GCA_030523505.1 Prevotellaceae bacterium
TGGACTTTATGCGGGGTGGGCTGGAAAGCAGTTGGAATTCAACAAGGCGTATATGGGCCATGCTTTGGGAGATTCGGGTAACGAACTCGCGGGACATTTCATAGCCGGTAATGATTTCAACTATGTTGTTGATCACACTATGGCCATCAGTTCAGCAAAGCGTTACACTGTCGTGAGTTGTTCATCGACTGCATTAGAGAAAGGCCTTGTCGATCTCAGTTCCTATGCCCTCGTAGATATGGCTTTCGGATTGCAGAAAGATGACTATCAACTTGGTCTGCATTTCAAAGCATTCACGCCAACAATCCGCCAGCAGATTCAGCGCTACACTGCAGGTGGCGGTGCGTTACTCATTAGTGGCTCATTCCTTGGAAGCGATATGCAACAGCCTGACGAGCAGACTTTTATGCAGAATGTATTAAAGTTGAACTATAATCCTGTAGAACAGATAACCGAGAGTCCTGTTATTCACGGTTTGGGTACTCAGTTCAATGTATATAGGACATTCAACGAGAAGCATTACGCTGTGACTCATCCAGAGGTTCTCGCACCTGTTGGAGGTTCTATTTGTGCAATGCAGTATGCCGATGGAACCAGTGCTGCAGTTGGATATAAGGGCTCCTACTCCACTTTCACTATGGGATTCCCATTCGAATGTATCATTGACGGACAGACGAAAGCAAAACTCATGCAGGGTATCCTTGCTTACCTAATTAAGAAATAAATCAAAATCATTAATACACCGTACAGTATATATGGAAATAAAAGCAAATGCAAAAGGTAGCCGTTTCATCGAGGTTACAGAACAGCATCTTGACACTATCAAGAAGTATTCACTCTTCTCTGACCTTGTAGGCAGTGACGGTTTTGTTGACGAGGAGACTCTCGTGAAATTGCAGCACACTGTGCGCAACCTTCTCGAAGATGGCAACGACAGAGACAAGGGCCTTATGGACTTGTGTTTCGATGTAATCTATCATCGCGACATGAAGGCTCTTGGTCTTCGTAATCTGATGCTTCTCTATATCAGTTACAACGATATGAACTCATTGGAACTCGACCTTGAAGGTTTCTCATCAGAAGACCTGCTTCTCGAGGCTGAGGAGGAAGAGTAACGATGGAATACAGACTCACTGATTTCCTTCCTACTACCAAGAAAGAATGTGAACTCCGTGGATGGGATGAACTTGATGTCATCTTGTTCTCGGGTGATGCTTATGTGGACCATCCTTCCTTCGGTGCAGCCGTTATTGGTCGTCTGCTTGAAGCCTATGGATATCGTGTGGCTATCGTCCCTCAACCAGACTGGCATGGCGACTATCGCGATTTCAAGAAGTTGGGTCGTCCTCGTCTATTCTTCGGTATCTCACCAGGAGCAATGGACTCTATGGTGAACAAATATACAGCCGCTCGCCGTTTGCGCCACGATGATGCATACTCACCAAACGGTCAGGCAGGATTGCGTCCTGACTATCCAAGCATCGTTTACACCAAGATTCTAAAGGAACTGTTTCCTGATGTCCCAGTGGTGCTTGGCGGCATTGAAGCTTCTTTGCGCCGTGTAACCCACTACGATTATTGGCAGGACAAACTGATGAAGTGTATACTATGCGATTCTGGTGCTGACATGATTACATACGGCATGGGCGAAAAGGTCATGCCAGCTCTTGCCGAGGAATTAGCTAATTGCCGTCCTATAAGCGATATCAAGGATCTGCCTCAAACAGTTTTCCTTTGTAAAGAGGAGGACATCCCAGGCGGAATAAACGAGGAAGATATTGTGCTCCATTCGCACGAGGAGTGTCTCAGAAACAAGAAGGCACAGGCTGAAAACTTCCGCCATGTTGAGGAAGAGTCAAATAAGGTTCATGCGCAACGACTCATACAAGGTGTTGACGGTCAGTATGTTGTAGTTAATCCTCCATACCCACCTCTCACTACCGAGGAACTCGACTTCTCATTTGATTTGCCATATACTCGACAGCCACATCCGAAATACAAGGGCAAGCGTATTCCTGCCTATGACATGATCAAGTTCTCGGTAAATCTTCACCGAGGCTGCTTTGGTGGTTGCGCATTCTGCACAATATCAGCACATCAGGGAAAATTTGTGGCATGTCGTTCAAAGGAGAGTATCCTGAACGAGGTTAAGAAAGTTATCGAGATGCCAGACTTCAAGGGATATCTGTCGGATTTGGGTGGTCCTTCTGCTAATATGTACGGAATGAAGGGCCGCAATCCAAAAGCGTGCGAGGTGTGCAAACGTCCATCGTGCATCCATCCACAGATTTGCCCCAACCTTGATCACGACCATTCAAAACTGCTTGAAATCTACCATGCTGTCGATGCCCTTCCTGGAATAAAGAAGAGTTTCATCGGTTCTGGTGTTCGCTATGATCTTCTGCTTCATCGCAGTAAGGATGAAAAGGCGAACAAAGCGGCTGAACAATATACCCGCGAACTTATCAAGCACCATGTTTCCGGTAGGTTGAAGGTAGCACCAGAGCATACTTCCGATGAGGTTCTTATGCACATGAGAAAACCCTCGTTTAAGCAGTTCGAGGAGTTTAAGCGTATCTTTGACCGCATCAACAAAGAAGAGCATCTCAATCAGCAGATCATCCCCTATTTCATTTCCTCGCATCCAGGATGTCACGCTATTGATATGGCTGAGTTGGCAGCAAAGACCAAAGACCTCGACTTCCATCTGGAGCAGGTACAGGATTTCACCCCTACTCCAATGACGGTATCTACCGAGGCTTGGTACACAGGCTACGATCCATATACTTTGGAACCGGTATTTTCGGCTAAGACACCAAAGGACAAACTCGCACAACGCCAGTTCTTCTTCTGGTACAAGCCGGAAGAGCGTGCGGGTATAGAACGTGAATTGAAGAACATGGGCCGTATCGACCTTCTCAAAAAGCTCTATCCGGGTTATTCTGGTGGCTATTCGACAGGTCATGCTACCACACAGAACAACACAAGCAAGAAGAATGGTGCTGCCAATCGTGGAAGAGGAGGTTATAACGGAGGCGGATATGCGAAAAATGCCGATGAATTCGATGAATTTGGTAATTATCGCCGTCCATCAGGCAATGGTAGTCAGAAGAAGAATCCAAAGCAGAAATCGTATAATCCAAACTTCACTTCAAATAATAAGAAGCGCAGATAAATGGACAAAGAATTGAAGGAAAAACTGAATATGCTGGCCGACAGGTATGAGACGAAGGAGTTTCTACCTGCCGACCCATCACATTTCATGCATCGCTACACCATCCCGAAACATCAAGAGAGGGCTGCATTCATTGCTGCTGCATTGAGTTATGGTTCAAGAAAGCAGTTTCTTCCTAAAATCGATTATCTGCTGAGCATCGACCGAGTATTGGGAAACAACACTCCATTACCAGATAATGACGAGTGTTTCTACCGTCTGCATACAAACAGAATGGTGAAACACTTCATTGAAACATTAGATGATATCGAAAGAGAATATGA
>JAUNIK010000342.1 GCA_030523505.1 Prevotellaceae bacterium
ATTCACACATGTTTACTCAATAATTCAAACACGGGGATTTACTGGTGACCCAAATCTTTACTGAAAATTTCTTCTCAGTGCGTAGCTGGTTTATCGCGAGTGAAACGAGCCTGTTTATCGTCTTTAAGAGAATGAATGCTTTCTGTAAGAAAGTGATGATATGCTTTCAGTTTGGGCGTTAAGAGTTTTCTCTTATAAGAACAAAGTGGAAGTGTAGCATCAGGTGCTGATAGGCACCCATTCTCTTAAAGAGGTTTATTTCGGTTTTTGTTAATCCATTTTTCATCTTTTAGTGATCGTTCTTTCATCTTATTAATATCCGCGCGTGGACAAAAAGTTTTCGTTTTCGTATTCGTTTTCGTTAATTATTCGTATCTTTGCATTCGCAAAACAATATTTCTCATATTTTATAACAAAACAACATCCCAAATGAAAATCATTTCCAGGAATCTATTACTGATTCTCATGCTCTTTGTGGCTTCGGTGACAAAGGCTCAGGTGGTCTTCACACAGGCTTTCAACACTGAGGCTTGTCTTGAGGGCTTCACCGTTATCGATGCTAATAACGACGGCAACAGATGGACCTACGATTCTAACTTCGGCATGGCTACCTGTAGCTACAACGATTTCGGCAGTGCCAACGACTGGCTCATCTCCCCTACCCTCGCTCTCGAGGCGGGCAAGACCTACACCGTGAAATATATGGCTTCGGCTTACAACAACAATGGTGAGAAGCTGAGCATCATGCTCGGTCAGGGCAACACCGTGGCTGCCATGACAACAACCATCCTGCCTGACGCCGAATACGAACTGCCTTACAATTCCGGCGTTCCGGTGAAGGCGGAGTTCAGCGTTGCTGCTTCGGGCAACTATAACATCGGTCTGCACATGACATCAGCATCGCTCATGTTCGGCGGAAAGCTGTTCCTCAGAAGCATCACCGTCAGCGAGGGTTCGGGCGACTATCAGCCTGTCATCCCTGCTGCATGTCAGCTCACACTCAACATCACCAGCGAGACAGCTCCTTATGCCGTGAACGCAAAGGTGAAGACTCCTGCTGTCGATACCGACGGCAACGCTCTCGAGGGTTTGAAGAAGGTGGAACTGCTCCGCGATGGTGTGGTAATCTTCTCTGTCGAAAATCCTTACACCAACTCAAATGTGCGCACCGATGATGAGAATATCCCTCAGGGTACTCACACATATACTGCCTATGCCTACTCGCTCGATGGTAGTCGCAGTGCTGCAGCCACAGCCGTGGTCAGTCTCGGCGTCACAGCTCCTGACGGTGTTCCTCATTCTGTCACCGACCTCGTGGCTGCCTACGACCCTGAGTCGCACAAGGCTACCGTCACATGGACTGCTGTCACCAAGGACAAGGACGACAAGGACCTCAATAATGCTGTCACCTACAACATCCGTCGCAAGGGTTCCTACGACCTCATCACCAACGGTCTCACATCAACCACCTTCGTTGAAGAGGTAGCTCTCGACGATCAGGTGCCTTCTGCTTATTATGTCACTGCCGAGAACGAGGCTGGCAAGAGCAGCGAGACAAAGTCGAACGATGTTTTCATCGGAACTCCTTACAACCTGCCTTTCGCTGAGTCAGCTCCTCAAGGCGAGTTCACAAACGCTTGGCAGATAACACGCCAGGGTGCAAGTCGCTGGGGTGCTTCCGACCTCGGTTCTATTGCCTACGACAACGACCGTGGATATATCACCTTCTGTCCGCTGAAAGAATACGACCAGAGTACTCTCACCTCGGGATATATCAATGTCGAGGGTGTGCAGAACCCATCGTTCCGCTTCCATTATTTCTATGTGATGCCGGGCGACGACCACTTCGATGTGTATGTCAAGGTGGACAACGGTGAACCGGTAAAAGTATGGAACTTCGACTATGAGGCTGATGATAATGTGGCAGAGTGGATGGAGGTGACTCTCCCTCTGAAGGACATCGTGGGCGAGGGTAAGAACATCCAGCTCATGTTCGATGTTCAGATGGGCATGCCTCAGCAGCCTATCATCTATATCGACGACATCACCGTCATCGACCGTCGTGAGAACGACCTCCAGATTTCCGTTGTCAAAGCACCACGCAACCTCAAGCCTGGCGAGAGCCGATCTGCTATCGTGCGCGTAGATAATATAGGTGAGAACGATTTCAATGCTGGCACATACAAAATCCTCGCAATGGTGGGCGACAAGTGTCTCTCTACCACCGACGGACCGAAGATGAAGGCTGGCGCGCGTAAGGATATCAACATCAACGACATCCGTCTCGATGTGTTCAACACCGACACCACCGTCGATCTCTGCTTCGTGCTCGACATCGAGGATGAGGATGCCTCAAACAACACAACAGAGGTCATCGCCACTGAGGTGAAACCAGTATATGTAAGTTCTCCAGCTAACCTCACCGCCGAGGATGGCAGCAAGGCTGTCCTCAACTGGCAGAGCACTGACTTTAGCGCAACCGTTGAACCGCTGTCAATGACCGAGAGTTTCGAGGATGCTCCAAGTTTCACCATCGACGACTTCGGCGAGTGGGCTGTATATGACGGTCTGGGCACATCGGTATATGGTCTTGGTGAAGTGAACTTCCCTAACAACTGTGCACCACAGGCGTGGACAGTATTCGACTGGGGATCTGGTTCATTCTATGACTCAATAAAGCCAAACACAGGCAACAAGATGATGGCGGCCTTCTCTCACGCTGGCATGACCGCCGACAGTTGGCTCATCTCTCCAGAGCTCAGTGGTGAGGAACAGACCATCACTCTCGCAGCAAAGGCTGCAACTTCGCAATTTACTGAGAAGTTCGACATCCTCTACTCTACCGATGCCAGCCGTGCGCTCTCAACATTCGAGGTTCTCGATGAGTCGACAACAGCAGTCAACACCACATGGAAGACCTACAGCTTCGAGCTTCCAGAGGGCACACGCTATTTCGTCATCCACTGTATCTCACGCGATGCCCTTGCACTCCTCGTCGATGATGTCACATTCATCCCAGAGGCAACAGGCAAGTCATGCAGAGAAGTGAAGGGCTACAACGTATATCGCAACGGCGAGAAGGTGAACGCAAGTCTTGTCACCGGCCTCACCTACACCGACAGCGAGAGTGTCGTAGGCAACACATACAATGTCACTGCCGTCTATGCCACCGACGCAGAGTCACGTCCATCAGCCGACGCTGTGGTAGTGCCAGCAGGCATTAACGATGTTAACGATGACGATAACGATTACGATTACTCTTACAACCTTGCTGGTCAGCGTGTCAGCGACAGTTACCGCGGAGTAGTAATCACCACGGGCAAGAAGGTGAGGAGGTAAGGAGACCCTCTCCGCCCCACAAGGGGGCACCTCCCCCATGATGGGGAGGATTTTATAATGCCTCGTATAATGCAAATATAAATAAGGTGTCATCGTAATGGTGGCACCTTATTATATGGTAACGATATACTTTTTGGCACAGAGTTACTATATTAGA
>JAUNIK010000343.1 GCA_030523505.1 Prevotellaceae bacterium
TCTCAGGAACTAGTAAAAATCCCAACTGAAAATCCTGCTAAAAATATTGGGACGAGTTATTTGTTTGATGGTCGTCGCAAGCGACTCAAAATCGAAACTGAAAATTTGAATAAAAATCTTTACTGATAATTTTTGTCATTTTGTCTAAATCAAACAGCGTATGAAGAAGTACTTATCAGTTGCGGCTTTTGTGGCGGCGGTAGTGTTCGCAGCAGTGGGAATGGCTCTGCCACCACAGGGTGAAATCGACTCATCGGTGCTCATCCTTGTAGCCCAGCTGTTCGTACTCTGCGCAACATTCCTCGGCATAAAAGACATCAATCTACCACACAAGTAACATTACAAAAATCAGCCCGGGAGTTTTTTAGGCTCTCGAGCTGTTTTGTTTGCTCCCCTTTGGGGTTGGGGGCTTTCGGGGAGGCCGGAGAGGGGTCTTTACTTCACCATGATTTTCTTGCCTCCGATGATGTTAATGCCGTGCTTGAGCTCGTTCTGGCGGCGACCCTGGAGGTCGTAGATGCCGTCGAGAACTTCTTCGCTTGGATGGCTGTAGAGGGTGCGGATGCCTGTTGGATCATCGTCCTCGCCAATGACGCGGATTACAAGTTGGCGGTCTTCACCATGGGTGACATCTTCTGCATAAGGTGAGTCCTTGGCTGTTTCACGTACATACCAACGCATAGGGAGACTATTCTCGGTGGTGTAATCCATCAGACCTTCGGTGGTGAGCGCGTAGCTGTTGCATGGAACTGCCATATCAGCCATCTCGCCGTTCAAAGTGCCTTCGATGCTGTACGATGCAGATACTGTCTCGGTATGGAGCGCATGAGTATCGTTGGTTGCTATCATCTCGCTCTCGCCAATCTGCAATGGGTAGTCGTAGAACAGACCGGTCTTCACGAGATAAGGAACACCAGCGTTGAGTGTGCCATTCTTCTTGAGGATAACCTCGAGGACGGTCTTGTCGATCTTGCCGTCATAGTTGGTGTCGTAGTTGATAATGCTCTCAATGCAGCCTACGGTGGTGATGCCACACTCGGCGAGAATCTCGGTGGATACTGAGAATGGCATGAACCATGAGTTCCATACTAAAGGATAGAGGCTTCGGGCATAGCTTACTTCTCCGGCATGGAATGGCACAGGCGAGTTGTAGGCCTTGCCGTCAACAAGTGTGAGAGGCTCGACAGCGGTGTATGTGTCATCGTCGTAGGCGAGTTCCAGGTCGGTACCGTTGTGATAGTCTTTGAGAATAAACTGATGCTCTGGGTCAACGGTTGTACAGTATTCGTTCTGACATCTGCTTGACCAGAGGTTGTCTTTCTCCTGGTGGTTCCAGAGTCCGAAATTGTGGGAACCTACAGGTTCGAGGTAAAAGTAATCAGTTGTTTTGAAGTCGTCGCTCTCAGGAGTGTTCTCTAGGAATGCGTATGCGCACTGGTTACACTGGTAATGTTCTGAATAACCGCCATCGATGCAATTGTAGCTTAAATCGTGCTTCTCCAAAACGTGACTTGTGAGAATTGGCTTTTCTGTTCCTGCGAACAGTCCGAAGCTACCAGGGCCGTTTGGACCTTGAGTGTGGAAGTTGACTAAAACCTTGATTTGGTCGTATCTATGGAGTTCGTCAAAAGTCACTACATCATGCTTTTCGCCAGAGGTTGGTAGAATTTTATGCCCCAAGTCAGTGCGTTCCGCATTGTTGACATAGAACTTGATGGAAACATGCCTGTCTTCTTCCTCACGCATGCTTGAATCGTAGAACAGATGAAGATTGAATGTGTCGTCATCATCCATCACGGTATAGGCAAAGATATAGTCTCCCACCAAGTTTCCACTAGCCCCAATCGACAGTTCCATTACATTGTGGTAGTAAGTATCGTTTTTTTTCTTTGACTCCGAATATATCAGTTTTCCTGCTTCGTTAAACTCATGATCTAAAATTTTTGTAGCCTTGGCATTGAGTTTGAGGTCATTGATATCCGAAGTAGCACCCTTTCTATTCGACGCAAAGAAATATTTGCCACATACTTCATTATGACAGATGCCATATTCTGCACGTCCGTCAGTGCCGAGGCAACTTGGGACGACCATTGGGTAGAATGTGCAGTCTCTGTGAGGACAAGCATTTGTATAGGTGGTGTTGTCCAAGTCGAGATAGACATAATTGTTGCCTGTGCTATTATGATTAGGGTAAGCATCGGTGCCTATTGTCTGGTAGTATGGGCCAGGATGTCCACCGCAGAGCAGATAAGTCATACGCCCGTTGGCAAGGTCTTCTTTGTTGTTGAAGATACCAGCGCTTGACAATTCGGACGTGCTGTAGTAGCAACTGTTGGTGACTGTGACCGAAACATCATGATTCTTTGGACACAGACCTGCATGCACTCCGTTGTCATTGTCGAGGTTAGTGGCTATGTAACATCTCTCAATGCGGGTGGTTCCCTTCGGATTGCATACCAATGCCTGAGAAACAGCTACATCAGGGACGATGCTGAGCTCGGCTACCACATAACAATTCTGGAATGTGGTGTTGTTTGATTCTTGTGCAAGGCAACCGTAATGATCGACGGTCTGAATAAAATGGCAATTCTCAAAACCAAGGTTCTTGATGGTGGCACTACCTATATGGTTGAAAACGCCCTCTGCGGTGAGGTTTTTGATGACATGACCATCGCCGTCAATTCCACCACAGAACAGCGAATTGTCGATAGCAGTCCATGTCTTGCCCGACATGTCGATATCGTTGGTGAGTTTGAAATATCTATTGCCATTGTACGCAAGCAAGTGCTGCATTTGGTACATATCCATACCCCATTCTATGAGGAAAGGATCTGCCGCAGTGCCATTTCCTTTCAAATCTGGCTTATATAGCGTTAAAGCTCCGAGATTCAACTTCTTGCCTTCCTCGTTAACAAACTTGAATCGGTAATACTTGCATTCTGCAGTCTGGGGCATATCAGTCTTTGATGGGTTGACAGGACCCGAATACAACTTCTCCCATTGGTCGTCTGCGTGATTATCGTCGTTGCTTCCTTCAATACTGATCCAAGTAGGATAGTCGGAATCTTCGTCTTTGTATAAAAAACGTAGGAAGTAACTTTGCAAGACATGAGGTTCGTGCACATCAAGGATTGCGGTAGCCTCTGATTCTCGGATGTACAAATAGCCATGTTTCAGGTCGCCATGTCCTCCATCGAGAGTTCCTGTGAAACTAACAATGTCATAATTCAATTCCTTGTCAGCCCATGCAACAGTAACGCTTGCAAGCGCTACGAGAAGGGTCAATAAGAATCTTTTTGTTTTCATAATTTTTATCTAATGTATTATTTAGGGTCTTTACTTCACCATGATTTTCTTGCCTCCGATGATGTTAATGCCGTGCTTGAGCTCGTTCTGGCGGCGACCCTGGAGGTCGTAGATGCCATTGCCACGCTCAACGGCTGCAGTGATATCCTGAATGCCGTCTTCCTCTGACATTTCCACGATATTGTCGAAC
>JAUNIK010000344.1 GCA_030523505.1 Prevotellaceae bacterium
GGTCAACGAAGCCCATGCAGAAAAAGCAGAACATCACCGAGATGATGGCGAATTTGTTTGATTTCATGAGAGACTTAGTTAAACGGCAAATGGGTGCCCAGCAAGCTTTTACACCGCCGAACACCCATTTTAGTTATTGATTAAATAGACATCAGATAATCGATACAGTTCTTAGCGAACTTCAAGATGTTATCCTGCTGTGAGTTGTTCTTTGGTGTAGCGCTCTTGTCTGGAGTACCATCTGCGTTCTTCATAGAGAACTCGAAACCACCATTACCAATACAGAGGATTGAACCACCATTCTTGTAGCCGTTAGGAGCCTGTGGAGCTGCCTTAGCCTCCCAAACGTTGAGCTGCTGGAGCTGCTCCCACTGGCCATCCCATGTACCGAGTGGATAGATACCATGCTGCTTGGTGAGTTCATCGTAGCAAGCGTTTGTATGGATATCGAAGTCAGCACCTACGAGCTTGCTCTGGATACCAGCAAGACAGAAGTTATGGTCCTCAGTCCAACCTGCACCCTTACATGGAACGAGACGACGACCGCTATCCTCGGTCTCGATCTTCATGCCCTTGAATACTGGGTGGAGTGTATAGTTCACAACATGGTCGTCGCCACGGAATGCAGCACCCATCTTCCAGAGGTCAGGGTTCCAGCCACCAGGGCCACAGTTGATTGAACGGCCATCACCACCAGCATCCTTCATCATCTGGAGGTCGAGACGCTCGATGTAGCCAACATAAGCCACAGCGTGCTGCCAGAGGAGGAGATTACCACCGTCCTGAACGAATGCCTTAACGAATGGAGCAGCAGTCTTAGCAGCCTCGCAACCCATAAGATCCCAAACATCAGCCTCGTTGCCAGTCTCAACATCAAACATCCAGAAGAGCATACGATATGGAGAGAGGTCGTTAGCAGAGTGGATGTCGCCGAAGTAGATGAACTTGCCCTCTGGGTAGTTCTCGTGGAACCAGAGCCATGCTGAAGCCTCATCATCGTCACCATCGGCAACACATGCCTCAGGAGTAGCATACTGTGAAAGGAATGCAAACTTAGTCTTACCGATAAGGAGTGAAGCAACAACTGGGAGTGACTTACCCTCAGCGTTTACAGAAACAACCTCAACGGTCCATGTCTCGCCGAACTTGACATCCTTGATTACCATGCCCTTCTCTGAAGAAGCGAAAGTCTCGGTCTTCTTAGAAGCCTCGTCCTTGTAGTAAGTAACCTCATAGTTTGTAGCGTCAGCACTTGGAGTCCAAGTTGCCTCGAGGTTCTGTGTAACACCGTCAGCGAGTTCAACCTGCTTGAGAGCGAGGTCGCCAACCTTCTGAGCACCATTGCGAGTGTACTTGATTACAGTACCAGGCGAGAGAACCTCAGCACCATCAACAAACTTCTTGTACTTGAGGAGGAACTCATATTCAACACCTGTCTCAAGGTTTGAAACAGTGAATGAGTTACCTTCCTGCTTTGTGAGTTCCTGCTGCATGCCCCAGTCCTTGTAAACAGCGACATACATATCAGCACCATTGTTGGCAGGAGTCCAAGAGATGGTATAGTCGTAGTTGTTGGTACCACTTGGACCACTTGTGATTGTCGAAGCATCTGGAGCAGAGAGAATCATCTCACCAGAGCCTGCAATATCTCTATCCTGGCAAGCAGTGAATACAACTGCTGCCAAGAGAGTTAATACGATGGATGTTATCTTTTTCATTGATTTATTCTATTTTTTAGTAACCCTTATTCTGGTGATAAAGACCAGGAACATAGTTGATCTGGTTAGAAGCGATTGGGAAGTACTCGTTCTTCTCCTTTGTGAAGTGAGCACCCTTGAGGTAACCTGCATAAGCCTTACCCTCGTACTTTGACTCGCTCTCCTCTGCAAAGTATGTGTTCAGAGTTGAAGAAAGCATACCCCAACGACGGAGGTCGAAGAAACGATGGCCCTCCATAGCGAGCTCAAGACGACGCTCCCAACGGAGTGCCTGACGAGCATAGTCCTTGCTTGGGAAGCTGCCATACTGAGTGATCTCGCACTGATCAGCAGCGTAGTCAATATAATCCTTGATAGAGTTAGCGGCACGCTCACGGATAGCGTCGATGATGAGAACAGCCTGATCGAGCTTTTCGAGCTCAATAAGAGCCTCTGCCTTCATCAACATAACATCAGCTGTACGGAATACATAGTCGTTTACACCGAATGCCTGCCATGGGTTATCGTAGTCCTCACCCTTTGAACGCTGTGGAACCTCCTTCATGCTGGTGAAGAAACCATAGTCGGCAGGGTTACGGCTGTTGTCCATTGTGAGTGTGTACTGCTCCTCATACTTGTAAGGGAATGTAGGCATACCAACAGTGTGGAAGAGACGTGGATCCCACTTCTGACCTGTAGGTGCCTCGTTCACTGGATATGTGTTGTGGTCAGCATTGTAGTCGTCGAACATTGGAAGACCGTTCTTTGTCTTGAATGCATTTACGAGGTTCTGAGATGGCTTGTGGAAGTCCCAACCGCAAGACCAGATACCCCAACAACCATTCAACATATTAGACCAGTTAGCACGACCGAACTTTGTACCGTCGTCAG
The DNA here is from genome assembly GCA_030523505.1 of Prevotellaceae bacterium. GTDB lineage: Bacteria > Bacteroidota > Bacteroidia > Bacteroidales > Bacteroidaceae > Prevotella. Next base: position 2,589 of record JAUNIK010000344.1, read on the forward strand.
CCTTGTTAGAGTGCTGAACAGCGAATACGCTCTCCTGAGAGTTCTTGTGGTTAACCATGAATACATCACCGAAGCTTGGGAGAAGACCATAACCGTCAGCGAGAACTGCATCACAGTACTCAACAACCTTTGACATCTTTGACTGATCAACATGAGAGTAGCCAGTGTTTGACTCATAACCGTCACCATAAGCCCAGTTGAGGTAAACCTTTGCAAGGTAAGCAGCAGCGGCAGCCTTTGTAGCACGGCCTGTCTTGCCAGGAGCTACATTGTCGAGATTGTCATAAGCAAACTGGAACTCGTCAGCGAGGAACTGCATAACCTCCTCGTGTGAAGACTGCTTTGTAGCCTCAACAGTTGCATTGTCCATGCCCTCCTTTACGAGTGGTACCTCATACCACATCTGCTGCAACTTGTAGTAGAAATGTGCACGGAGGAAACGAGCCTCAGCAAGGAGATGAGTAGTATTGTCGTTCTGAGTGCCTTCCTGGATAGCCTGGATGGCACCGTTGCAACGAGAAATAGCTACATAGAGACGATACCAGAGTTCGTCGAACTCACCACGGTCGTTAGTAAGTGATGAGAAAACCTCCATTGGGTGGTAACCTGTATCACCAAGACCACTACCGCCTTTGTAACAGTCGTCAGCCGACATATCACCATAAGGCCAGAGATTGAATGGGTATGAGTACCAGTCATCGCCCATAGCAGCATAAGCAGCCACTACAATATTATCAGGATTCTCGAAAGCAGTTTCCTGATCAAGCATTCCCTGTGGCTTTGTATCGTCAACGCTACAAGATGTAACGGCGAATGCAAGCAGGAGGGTTGTTATATATAAATGAATCTTCTTCATTGTTATTTATCTATTATAATTTTTTTAATTACCAA
>JAUNIK010000345.1 GCA_030523505.1 Prevotellaceae bacterium
TTTCTGAATTGTTCTATTGTCATTATTCTATTGTTTCTATGTAAAAACTAACTGGTCGGTAACCATCATTACAGCTTATCATTGCGCTGTATGGGTTCTTCATCCAACCATCGTAGAAGTTACCTTCACCATTTGCAAGGGCTTCAACGAACTCCTTCATTGTTTTCCAAGCCTCAGGGCAATGACCATCAGGACATTTGCCGTCTTCGCTAACCCATGACTTTCGCCTACGGGACGAAAGTAGACCTTCACATACATCACATGTATGCTCAATAGGGTTTTCGTACTTTGCCATCAGGTCATCGTACCGAACCTTGCGTATTGCTGTTATCTTTACTTTCTTCATGGCTTAATGAAGTGCGCATCCAGATGGCTTTGTCAGTTGACCTATCGGTCTTCTTCTGTCACGACTCGGCATAATCAATGCGAGCATTGCTTCTGCTCTCGCTGCTCCATTAGTTCACCTGCCACAACGGCTCCAGCGTGTTTCTCGCTAAACTCTCTGTTGATTTCAGCAAGCTCTTTCAAGCCATAAATATAGTCGTCATACATGTCAGAAAGGTCGATGCCTTCGCAGTCGCTGTCTGCTCCAAGTGCCTCACGAACTATTTGAGCTCTTTCGCTCACCGTTGTGTCTTTGATTAAAAGTGATTTCATATCTGCAATATGTTTGAATGACTCTTCGTTTGTTTGTCAAAGATAATGATTTATATTGAGAAAACAAACTTAATGCATGAAAAATTGAAGTATAATATTGCATTTTTTTGCAGAATAACTAGTTTTTCCTCCAAAAATTAATGTGTGGTCAAAATATTTCTTTAATTTTGCATCGGGAAATTATCAACTAAAACCAAACATTTTAAATTAAGTATTAAGAATGAAAAGGTTCATTATTCCGATGCTGATGCTGTTGGCTACCGTGAGCGGTCGGGCACAAGAGATGGCTGAGTTTCGTACGTGGGCAATGACCCCACCAATGGGGTGGAACTCGTGGGATTGTTACTACTCGTCGGTGAATGAGAAGATTACGATGCAAAATGCTCAAGCAATGGTTGATCAAGATCTGGTGCGCCATGGTTGGGAATACGTAGTAGTGGATATTCGTTGGTATGCCAACCATCCCTCGAAGGGCGCTGGATGGTACAACCAGGATAACAATGGTTTGTCTGCCGACTGCGTACTTGATGAGTATGGTCGTTATCTCCCTTCGCCCAAGCGTTTCCCATCCTGCATGGTAAATGGCAAGAACGAGGGCTTCAAGGCAATGGCTGATTCTCTGCACAAGATGGGCCTGAAGTTTGGTATTCACATTATGCGTGGTATGCCTAAGTATATTGTTGGACACGAGAGTCAATACAAGCTGAAGGGTAGCGAGCAGACAGCATGGAATCAGGTTTATACGAACACCACTGCCGAGTGTACATGGTTGAAGGACAACCTGACCGTTCGCAACAACGAGTACGGACAGCTTTACTACAACAGCATCATCGACCTCTATGCCCAGTGGGGTGTTGACTTCATCAAGGTTGACGACATCAGCCGTCCCTTCCATACCGACGAGATAAAGATGTTGCGTAACGCTATCGACCAATGCGGACGTCCTATCGTTCTTTCACTTTCGCCCGGAAAGACACAGTATCAATATGCAGAGGCTTGTCACGAGAATGCTAACATGTGGCGCATGATGGACGACCTGTGGGACAGTTGGAGTGCTGTTGATGCTGTGTTCAACGAGGCTCACGAGTGGAGCAAGTATCATCAAGTAGGTAACTATGCCGATTGCGATATGTTGCCCCTCGGTCAGATTGCCATGACCGTTGCCGATCAGGGCTACTGCAGTCAGGATAATGGTCGTTGGACTAACCTCTCGCACAATGAGCAATACACCATGATGACTCTTTGGGGCATCTGTCATTCGCCCCTCTTCTTTGGTGGCGAGATGACCAAGAACGATGCCTTCACCCTCTCTCTGCTCAACAACGAGGAGTATCATCGTATGCACAAGTATGGTGTGGATGCCCATCAGCTATACAATAACGAGGATAATGGTCAGGTGGCATGGGTTAGCACCGACCCTGAAACGGACAATAAGTATGTTGCTCTCTTCCAGCGCGATAATACACGTTGGATTGTTGGCAACAAGGCACTCTACAAGAGCGAGACCGTTGCCTACACCACCGACGGTCATGCTGTTAATGTTGACATTGAGTGGCCCGCAGGCAGCAAGACCTTGGTGCTGGTTGTGGATGATGCTGGCGACAACTACAACTACGACCATGGCGACTGGATCAATCCAACACTTGTGCTGAGCGATGGTACGGAGGTTGCCCTGACCGGTCAGTACAAGACACGCCAATACACCAAGTCATACTTCAATCGTGTGTATGAGAACAAGAACGTAGATAATGGCGGTAAGATGAAGGTTCTCGGTCAGACCTACGACCGTGGCTTCTCTACCGATGCTAATGCAGCCATCTTCTTCACCATCCCCAACGAGATGGACGTCGTTCGCTTCAAGGCAATGGCGGCTGCCGACGATAGCGGTATCGGTCAGACGGGTGCTACAACATCGCTACGCTTCATGGTCTTCGACCAGAATCCTCTGACCGAGGAGCAGGATAACTCGCTCTGCCGCAGTGGATTAATCTCGCGCAAGGGACTGAAGGAAACAACCTTGGAGTGCGACATCACTGGTGCAGAGCAACTCAAGATCTTCGTCAGCAACTATGGCGACGGCTTTGCTTACGACCGTGCCAACCTGGGTAATCCCGTACTGATTGATGCTGATGGCAATGAGACAAGCCTGACAGACCTGAAGGAATCGTCTTACACGAGCGAGTGGGGTAGTCTACGTAAGAATAGAAACGTTGAAGGTGGCACGCTGAAGATCAACGGCAAGACTTACACCAAGGGCTTCGGCATGAATGCACAGTGTACGCTTGTCTTCGATTTGCCCAAAGGACATCGATATACCACCTTCCGCTCTGTTTGTGGATACGATAGCAGTTGTGACACTGACAACACTTCTACTACAGGTACAACCATGGAGTTCATAATCTATGCTCCAAAGACCGAGGCAGTGAATGTTGATCTGACAGAACTTGGCTACGGTAAGGATGAGCAGGTTCCTCTCTACGATGTATGGGAGAAGACCGACCTTGATCCCATCCATGGCGTACTCTCTTACCCTGTTCCCAGTCATGGTGCCAAGCTCTTCCGTCTTGGCGATAAGAAGCCAACAGGCATTAACGAGATCAAGGTTGAGGAAAAGCAGCTTGAATCATCCGCTTCAACTAAGCATGATTCAACTCCGTTATACAATCTTCAGGGACAAAGAGTTCCAAATAATTCAAAAGGTCTTTTAATGCAGAACGGCAAGAAGATTCTGAAATAAGAAACATAGGAGGGTGTGTCAAAATGCTGGCACACCCTCTTTTCATAAACGAAGCCCCGACT
>JAUNIK010000346.1 GCA_030523505.1 Prevotellaceae bacterium
GATTCACACATGTTTTCTCAATAATTCAAACACGGGGTTTTACTGGTGACCCCTTATATTCGTTTATTTTTTCTTGGGGTTTTTATTCCAATGCCATACCATATGAGCCATTACGTAGTGGGGAAGTGAACGATACCATGTTATCGTTCGTCCTTGGGCATTAACCTCGTACTGAGTGTTAGAAAGCTGATGGAGGAGGTCGAATGCTTCGATGCGGGCAATAAGCTTGCCTTTGAGGAAAGGCTGACTGATAGATGCATTGACCACAAAATCATTTGTATTAAGAGTGGACGAGCCGTATCCTCTGCGGCAGAACATGTTACCGTCGGCAGAAAGCGTGGTGTTAAGGCGAGGCAAAGTGTACCTGGCAGAAAGACCATACTGATAGGCAGTGGCATTAAGTCTATCAAAATCGAGCATCTTTCCTTCACTGTGTCGCCATCGGATATCACCCGTGACACGGAGGTTGAGATGGTCCTTGTTGTACTGGATGTAGGTGTTGTTATGCAAGGTCAGAGTGTTCACAACATTCTCATGACTTTCGCTCATACCTGTAAGCATAGCATGATCTACAGAGTGATGAAAACTTGCAACTGCATTGGTCTGGATGCTCCAGTAGTGCTTGCTGTCCAGTGTACGGCTGAAATCGATGTTACTATTGAGCGTGTAGGCTCCGTTCACATTCATAGGCTTGTAAGTATAGACTCCTGTAGTGGGTGCGTACTGTACGGATTGTGCCACGCTGCGATGATAGTAGTTGAATGAGGTTCCGAGGTGGAAGCTCTGCTGATGGCCGTGCATGAACTTATTGTAGTAGTTGATGCTGGCAGTGCTGGTCACATTGCCTTTCAGGTCGGGATTACCCATACGCACGATAAGGGGTTGGCTGTCATCATGCCATGCCAGTTGGTCGAGCATGCCTGCGGCACTACGATAATGTCTCACGTTGAAGGTCGCATCGTGCTTCCCTTCCTTGCGTAGCAGTCGGTATTCTGCCTCGGCATTCAGGAATATGGTAGTTCGGATGGTGGTCGTATCAATGACACCACGCTGATAGTCAAGTGTCTCTCTACGAACAGGTACATTTAATTTTATATTCCATATTCTGGACATAACGAGACCATTTGGCACATATTTGTAGAGCGACAACTCCACATTATTTTCCACATGACTGCTACGACTGTCGTAGGAATTGTGGGGATCGGTAATGGCTGTGAGCATGTCCAATTGCGAGGGCAAGAGCAGGGTGTCGGGATGGTAGAGATTGTCGCGTATGTGATTGTTGACAAAGCCAATGCAATCTCCTATGCCGAAGTTTACCTTCTTCTGAAATACAGGCAGGGCAATGAATCCTCGCGCAGATCCTTGCGTACTCTGAATGAATCTGTCGCTGGTGTTGTGGGAGTTTTGACTGGACGGGGTGAGATAATTCTGCGTCTCAAATCGCTCAGCACTCCAGAGTTCTCTTCTTTCATTTAGAAAATCTGCAAATATGTTGCTGTACAATTGTTTTTCCTTATCTACATTAAAGGCTGCGCTGAGGTATGAATGCAACACAGAACTCTTCTTTACCCCACTTTTACCAGTGGTGTGCTGGGCGGCAGTGAGCAAACTGTCGTCCCATTGCTCAAGCGAGGATGCAGAGGAGGCATTGCGCGTAGTATAGTCGAATTCGGTGTTCCATCGCAAATAGACGCCCTTGTTCAATCCGAATTCATTGCTTATTTTCATTTGCTTAAAGTTCGACTTGTTGCTGGAGGTGGTCAGCGTCAGTGGCGTCCTACCTAGCAGGAACTGCTCATAGCGGCGGCTCATCTCCTGCGTCTCGTCGTTGGAGCTGTAGTCGATATTGGTGCTGTTCGTCACTGCATTTTCCTTGGCATGATAGTAAAATTCCGTAGCAGTGCTTTTCTTTGTCATCATGGAGGTTGGCATCGTAGCAGGTGTCCAGTGGTTTGTACCCTCGATGTGGCGGGATTCGTTTACATTGTTCGCATTGCCGAAGAGCGTCAGTCTCCAACGGTCACCAAAGCCCAGCACGAAACCGCGTCCCAGCCAACGATCTTCCGTACCACCAGCAGCCTCCACATTGCCGATGAAGCCCAGTTGGTACTCCTTTTTCAGATTCACATCCATCACATAACTTCGGGGATCCACATCGTACCCCAATGCTCTACTCCTATCCGACTGCTTCTCATAAACCTTGATGTCCTTGACGGTGAAGTAGGGCAGGTTCTCCAGCAGCACCTTTTTGTTACCCTTCATGAATGTCTGCGAACCTAGCAACAGCTCATCCACCTTGCGACCATTGACGAAAATCTCGCCATAATCGTTCATCGTAACGCCCGGCATCTGGTTAATGAGGTCACCCAGCATGCTGCCTTCAGGCAAGTTGAAAGCATCTGCATTATAGACAATGGTGTCGCCTTTATGGTACATCTTAATCTTTGTGGCGGTCACTGTAACTTCATCCAGCTTCTTCTCGCTAATCCTGCGCATCTCCAGTGGCTTGTCCAGTAGTTCGGCGTTCGTGACATTGCCATCGATGTGGATATCCAAATGGGTATCTTCATAGCCTTCCAATGAAGCCTTGATAACATAGTCGCAGGTTTCCTTCTCCATCTCGAACTCGAACTGCGCCGCCTTCAATATCCCCAGGTCGCTCATCACCTTGGTGGGTTTGATCGACTTGACAATGGTATAGGTGTATGTGGTTCCTCCGTTCTCCCTGACCACACTGACCTTCATCAGATCTATCTGGGCTTCAGGCAACGGAGACTTAAGAAAGGCATCTTGCACTTTTCCTATGACAAGACTTTGAGAGAATGCTCCTAAAGAAAATTCAAGTAGAAGGAGCAGAAATATGGCTTTTCGATTAAGTTGCATAGTTTTTAAACATTATGAGGAAGATAGCGCTTGGTATAACACTATTTCATCTCTGAAATCTTTTTTTCTCAAAACTGGAAGTGCATAAGGTACTTGCAGTCTTATTTAACTACAACTCACAAGCACCTTATATGCACTACATTTTGGAGTTATCTTATAGCTATTGAAAATCATAAAGAATGCAACAACACATATGATAACTTTTTACTCTCCTTATTCAGGATCCTTTTGGCAGAAATACTGATGGATGATTGTTGTAGTGGCTCCACCCTCAGACTTCATTTCTTGATGTACACATCTACCAGTGTGATGATTACCAGTAGTACCATACAAGCAAGGCTGTCCAACATTGCTTCCGTCACAGTAATCAGAGAGGAATACTCCTCCATTAATTACCGCCATATCTTCTGTTGATAGAAGATGGCCTTGATGCAAAGAAAATTTTCTGATCTTTTTCATCTTTTTTTGTTTTAATTGTGATGTACTAATTACAGTCGAATAGCTAATTCGATGCCAATGGGGCGTACATACCATTGATGTCTTGCAAGACTTAAGTTGTTATATA
>JAUNIK010000347.1 GCA_030523505.1 Prevotellaceae bacterium
GAAGACTTTGTTGAAGGAGTGGTGTATCTGAAAAACCATCAGTTGAGCCATGCCAAGGTCAACTATGACGCCTCGAATCTGAAGATGGCGTTTATCAACAATGGTGAGATACTGCAGATTGATGACAATTCGCTCATTGACTCTGTTGTTGTCGATAAGCAGCTGTTCATTCCTTATAACGGTCATTTTGCAGAGCGCGTGAAGATGGATAGGGGAGTGTTGCTCATCGACTGGAAACTCGAGGATAAATATACAGGCAAGAAGGTCGGTGCTATGGGTATTGGTAATGGTGGCAGCATAGAGAAGATAAATACCGGATTGCTCTATGCCCGTATGCAGAGCGATGACAAGACACAGGAGATACGCAAGCGTACAAATGAAAATACCTATTATCTGAATTTCGATGGTCAGTCGTTGAAGTTCAAGAACGAGAAGCAACTTACAAAAGCGCTGTCCTCGCATAAGGATGAGATAAAGGCTTTTATCAAAACCAATAATGTGGATTTTTCATCGTGCGCTGATGTCATAGTATTATCGGAGTACATACTTTCCCTTTAGGAATTTATCGCAAGTTATTCTTTAGCTATGTGAAGAAATAAACAGCTCGGAGCCGTGTACTCCGAGCTGTTTTATGTTAGCTATATTTTTCTATTTCTATAGAGTATTTAAAGTCCTCCCCATCATGGGGGAGGTGCCCCTTTATGGGGCGGAGAGGGTCTTCTACTCCTCCGTCGTCGGACGGTCTTCCTTAGCAGCGCCGTACTCCTTGTTTGGCTCTGGACCCATTACGAACTCAAGTGTGCCACCCTTCATGATATCCTCATAGGTGATCCATGTCTTGGTGTAATCCTTGCCGTTGAGTTTCACTGACTGAACATAGATGTTCTCGTCGCTGTTCTCAGGAGCCGAAACGGTGAAGGTCTTGCCGTTGGTAAGATGTACTGTTGACTTCTTGAATGTTGGACTACCAATAACGAACTTACCACCAGAAGGGCTTACCTGATAGAAACCGAGTGAAGACATGATATACCATGCTGACATCTGACCGCAGTCCTCGTTGCCGATGATACCCTCAGGCTTGTTGGTGTAGAAGTCCTTCTGTACGAAGCGAACCCACTTGGCTGTCTTCCACTGCTCACCAGCGTAAGGATAGTAGTAGATGAATGGGTGAGAAGGCTCGTTGCCGTGAGCATACTGACCGATAAGACCAGAGATGTCGGCAGAAGCATGCTCGCCAGTCACACCCTCAGCCTCGAACAATGCATCGAGCTTCTGGCAGAATGTAGCATCGTCGCCCATGGTCTGAATCATGAACTCTGGGTTCTGTGGGTTGAAGAATGTGTACTGCCAACCAGTACCCTCGCAGAAATGACCGCCATGCTGAGAGAAACGAGGCTCATAGTCAGCCATCCATGAACCGTCAGCATTCTTTGGACGGATAAAGCCCATCTCCTTGTCGTAGTATGTAGCGTAAGCCTTTGAGCGCTCCTTGAAGTACTGGTAGATATCTTCCTTACCCATCTTCTTTGCCATGAGAGCAATACCAGCATCGCCAACAGCATATTCGAGAGCGATAGATGTAGCCTCGCGGATCTTGTCGTCAGCAATGAAACCTGTCTCCATCAACATTGTAACACCCTTCTGCTTGTCGTATTTTGCAGAAGCCACCATCTTCTCGAGAGCCTCCTCGGCAACCTCGTCAGAGAGCAAGCCCTTGAGGTAAGCGTCGGCCATGATGATGATTGAAGAGTAACCAGGCATACACTCGGTCTCGCCACCCTGGAGAGCCCAGATAGGGAGTTTGCCGTTCTGATCGAAGATGCTCATGTAAGTCTTCACGAAGTCCTGCATAACATCAGGGTTGAGGATAGTGAGGAGAGGCATCTGTGTGCGATATACATCCCACTGTGAGAGGCAAGAGTAGTTGTTGAAGTCAACCTTGCGCACCTGATCGTCCATGCCACGGAACTCACCGTTTACATCGCAGAACAACTGTGGGCAGATATACAAGTGATACATTGCTGTGTAGAACTTCTCGCGCTCTACCTCGTCGTCAGTGTCAACGGTGATCTGAGAGAGTTTCTTGTTCCACTTGTCGATAGCCTGCTGACGAGTCTTTGCAAAGTCGAAGTCAGCCAACTCAGCATCCATGTTCATCTGTGCATTCTCGCAACTTACAGAAGAGATAGCCACCTTGAATGATACATCCTTTGCATCGTCCTTCATTGTGATGACAGCCTTTGCACCGTTCTGTGTAGGAATATTACCCTTGTCGAGGTCTTCCTCTGTCACTTTCTGTGTCTCTGTTGTCAGCGACTCGGTACCAGCAGGTTCGTCGTTGCTGAATACCAACATCTCAGCGATTGGCTCCTGGAACTTTGCTACGAAGAAAATCTTTCGTGTTGGAGCCCAACCGTTAAGGTAGCGATAACCCTCTACAGTATATTCGTCAACCTTCTTGATGTGTGTTGCGTAAGCCTTGCAACCGTTGCCTTCGAGGAGGTTGAAGAGGATATGAGCAGTAGTGTCAGCAGGGAATGTGTAGTGGTGGAGAGCCACACGCTCTGTTGCAGTCATCTCTGCAGTAACACCATTCTCCATGGCAATCTTGTAATAGCCAGGAGCCAGCTCTTCCTGATCGTGGTTATAGTAGATTGAAGCAGCACCCTCGATGTTGTCCTGCTCGCCGCGTGCTGTGCGTACTTCTCCAACGTATGGCATTACGAGGATGTCACCGAGGTCGGCACAACCTGTTCCTGAGAGGTGAGTGTGAGAGAAACCGATAAGAATGCTGTCACTGTAGTGATAGCCAGAGCACCAGTCCCATCCTTTGTAGATGTTCTGTGGACCTACCTGAATAGCACCGAAAGGTACGTTTGCACCAACGAACACGTGACCATGCTCGCCTGTGCCGATGTAAGGGTTGACATAGGCAGTATAGTCCACGTCGTTACCCTCAGTCTGATTACATGCTGCGAAACCCGCAATGAGAGCCACAGCAACAAAAAGTCTTGTGAATAATTTCATATGAAATGGTTTTAAGTTAATAGTCCATCGCAAAGTTACACATTATTTATAATATATACAAGTATTGATCATCATTTTTTAGTTTTTGGCAACGATATAGCTTTTGACACAAAGGTGCTTATTAGATCAAAATATCCTTGCTTATTTTTATAAAGGTGAAAAATGATTTCCTGATAATCTCCACTTCGTGGCTGTATTGTCAATGTGAAATCCCTTGTGAGTAAACTCCCAGATGCTTTCCCATCTGCCAATACGCTGCCTCTGATGAGTCAGCCAAGATTATCAGCAAATTAAAATGGCCGTAGGCAGCAAAATATTTAAAAATCTGTTCACGCGCCGAAGTTCCCACACTGACATAAGTTTTCCGACATACAGGGCTAACTTCCTGGCACTCCCCCTAATGGGGGGAGATGGAGGG
>JAUNIK010000348.1 GCA_030523505.1 Prevotellaceae bacterium
GTCCTTCTGACGGTTATGTTCCTCTGCCTCGGCAAGAGCATCCTGTGTCTTCATGCGAGCCTTCTTCAACTTTAGGCTCGATATGAACAGTCGGGTGAGAATAACCACCAAAAGCAGTGATACTACAATCATGATGATGGCTATCGACAGGATTCTGTTGCCACGCAGTCTTTCAGCTTCTGCCTTCATCGTGTTGAGTCGGCTTATGTTGGAGAGTTCCTCAATCTGTTTTTCCGATATGGAGTTGTTGATGGAGTCGGTCATGAAATCCACCTTCTTATATATATCTAAAGCCTTGTCATATTGTTTGCTTTCATACAGGATGTCGGCTCGCTGGCGCAGGCATTGCATATAATTCACAATCTTCATCACCTGGGCTTTCTTAGCCATCTGGATAGCCTTGTCGTTGAGGTCGAGTGCCTCATCATATTTTCCCATCTTCATCAGCATATAGCTTTGTGCATTGATGAGCAGCGGTTTGTAGTTGGGGTAGGAGAGCTTTGAGTAGTAGAGTTTTGCAAGTTTTTCGTGCTCCTTAGCCTTGGTGAAGTCATTTATTGACGACCAGTACAAGATATGGCAGTATTCCACAAAGAGCCTGTGGTCGTTGAGGGTTATCTCCATACCAGGTATCTCTTTGATCATCTTTACTACCAAGGCGTCAATCTCACTAAGGATATCCTTCATCATCCCGTATTTGTCGATGGTGATGTAGTAGTTGAGAATCTGCATGAGTACGGTGAACTGCATGGATAGGTCATTTGACTGGTACATCAGCTTGTGGGCATTTTTCAGTGCCTTGTCTGCCTCATGCCATCTGCGTGTGCCGGTATAGGCAAGCGACATACTGATGTATGCCTTCACCATACCAACCTTGTAGCCTTGTTTCTTGGCGAGTGCAAGCATTTTGTCGGCCTCGTCGAGGGCATATTCGAATCTCTCGTTGTATATGTAGGTGTTCACGAGTGTGTATTGCATCTCGAAGAACATCTTCCATTCATTGCATTTCCTTGCCACCTTCATTCCGTAGTTCGCCCAATACACCACACTGTCCAGGCGGTCGTCGTACATATAGTGATGGTTGACGATAAATGTCAATGCCATTGCTTGCAAAGTGTCAATCTTCTGTAGCTTTGCCTCTTCGAGCAACATTCTGGCATCCGTTACGCCCTCTGGTCGTAGTTGTGAGATACTTACAAGTTCTGATATTTTTGTAAGACGTTCCTTGCCGTGAGGCATTTTCTTTACCTCTCGTCTCAGGCTATCCACGATTGCGTCGTCATTTGTCTGTGCCGTGGCAGCAATGATGTTGACTGTAAAAGTCAATAAGATTATCAGTCGTTTCATGCCTTTGCCTCCTTTCTGTTTATAGGATGAGTGAAGCAGAATCTCGCACCCTCGTTGTATTCCGGATCCACCCATATATTTCCTCCTAAGTGTTCGATGATTAGGCGGCAGATGGATAGTCCGAGTCCTGTTCCCTGTGCGTTCTCGTCGAGCTTCTCAAATCGGTTGAATATCTTTTCCCTCTTTTCGGGGGCAATGCCGCATCCAGTGTCGGTGACGCTGAACAGAGCTGCATTACCTTCTTTCCTAAGAGCTAATACGATACTTCCCTTATCAGTAAACTTATTTGCATTCACAAGCAGGTTGATGAGCATCTGCTGAAGTCGTGCCTTGTCGGTGGATAGTGTTAGCATGTCAAGGTCTGACTCGAATCGTATTTCGGCAGCCGTGCGCTTCACCTTATCCACGGTCTCCACCACGTTGCGGCATATCTCCACAGCGTCTTGTTCTTCAATCTTAAACTGCATTTCCCCGTTTTGCTGACGTGAGAAATCCACCACGTCGTTGATGAGTTTTAGGAGCAAGTCGGAGTTTTGGTGGATGATAGCCTCAAATTGTTGTCTTGTCTCGTTGTCGAGATTGTCCTCTGCGAGAATGGCTGAGAATCCGGCGAGAGCGTTAAGTGGGGTGCGTATCTCATGACTCATGTTAGAGAGAAACAGACTTTTCAGGTGCATCGAGTTTTCAGCCACCTTGCGTGCCTCGTTCAGTTCTTCCCTCGACTTCTTCAGTCGGCGGTTGTATTTTCTGCTTACCACGATACCGACACCTAACAAGAGCAGCACCACCACGAGTCCAATGATGTAATATGCCATAATCATCGATTGTTCCTCGTTGATGCTCAACTGTTCCTGCGCAACCATATTGGCGTTGCGCTCCTTGTTCACCTTGGCACGATAACTCTGCACACTTACCGAGTCGCGGTTGGCATTGATCTTGCGATAAGCGTCACATTCGGCCTTTACTTCATCCACACTGTCCTTGAACTGTTCTACACCAATTGGCGAGGCTGTAGTCCAAAATGCCGACATCAGAAGTAGTGTGATGATTTTCTTAAATGGTAGTTTTTTCATTTTGTCTAAATATTAATGTGTTGGTTTATTATAGTTGTCCCGCCTCCACCATCAGTACAACCCTTTCGGTGAGGCGGTCGGTACCTTCGGCATCGTAATCCTTTTTCAGACTTGCGCCAAAGAGTGAGGCGAATGCTTGGTAGAATCCCGCTCGTATCGGGCCTAAGAAAGCTTTTATAATATCATATGAACGTGAGTCACATTCGCGATACACAAGCTTTATCAGCAGTTTGCCTTGTGAATACGTGAGTTTCTTCATTCTTGGCTTATACTCCTTGAATATGCTCTTCTCCACGCGCTTCATGTGTTCGTCTTTCGACTTCTTGTCGGGCAGTGTTTCGAGATATTCGTATGTCTCGACGATAATTTGGTTTACCTCCTTGGCTATAGGCAGCACTGTCTTCACGTTTTTCACGAGTCGATTGTAGGCAGCTGCCTGCTTTGCGTTTTTGAATGTGAGATTAGGATAGACATACACGTTGTTCATTTCCATATATTGTATGCTGTCACCATGGTCGAGCACCTTTCCCACCTTTACGGTAGGCACAAATGTTGGGTCATCCATATCCACCTGACGGTCTTCTGGATGTCCCTCTGTCTGTGCCGACAAAGATGTCGTCAACAGCATGATAGCAAATAATATATATAGGCGCATAATTTCCTAATTGATTAAATCGATTACTGGCTGTACTCCGCCGGCTGTAGGGTCTTCATTTACCTTATAAAGTTCGTCTTAATCTTCGCCTCCTGCTCTGGATATGCAATGCCCGCAGCCTTTCCTGCCTCTATGCATTTCAGCATCCATGCCATGTTCCTGCCCAACTGGCGCATGGTCTGCATGCCCTCCAAGTCTTGTTCCACCTCGGCAGGAGTATTGCCATGCACCTCGTTCCAGTAGTTTGACGACACTACAGGCATACAGGCAAAGTTGAAGTATCTGTTTATATCCTCAAACGCTCCTTGTGCACCGCCTCGGCGACAGCTTACGATGGCAGCTGCCGGTTTGTTGTAGAA
>JAUNIK010000349.1 GCA_030523505.1 Prevotellaceae bacterium
AAATTAATAAAAAACTGTCTACTTATTTTAGGAAAAGACAAACTTTTTTATTTTCTAAAAGCACTGTTCAAGTTACTTTAATTTATTAAAGTAAACTGCCTTTGCAAAGTCCTAAATCAAGCAAAAATGGCTGTTTTGGGGCATTTTTGAGGCTCAAAATGGTGCTAGAGTGGTATGAAAAGTGCCTAAAAACGCCCTCTCCGGCAATCAAAACCGCCAAAAAAGCCCTGCACAGAAACATTGCCAACCACAAAGATCCTCCATGCAAAATCCCGCCCCGGAGAATATTCCGAAGCGGGATTACATATATTTTTCCCCGTGTACTATCCCCTTAACATTGGCATTTCACTCCCCTCTCCTCGTGGGAGAGGGGGATGAGACGTTAGTCGAAGGGGGTGAGGCTTAGAACACAAACTGCACGCGTGCCTGGAGCTGGTGGAAGTTCTTGTCGTATGGCAGGAAGTCACGGTCGAGGTGGCTGTAGGTGTAGTCGAGCATTACTGCTGCGTACTTGTTGAATGCATAGTTCAAACCTACTGTTGCCGACCAGATGTTACCACCACCTACTGAACTTGAAGCGTATGGCCAGTCCTCCATGTAGCCTGAAGGATAGTACTGGTCACGACCTACTGAATAGTAGTCGCCCTCAGTGATGTCGTTCAAACCTGTGTAGTTCACACGACCAACAATCTCGAGTGTCTTGCCCTTGTAACCGTTGAGCACAGCGTTGTGAGCATCGTAGGTGTAGTCAGGACCGAAGATCTTGAAGCCACCCTCGATGTAACCACCGTTGAAATGGTTAGTGCGGAGTGGGTTGGCTGTGAGCCATGAGTTGATGTCACCCCAACCGTCGATGTTATCCTGCTGAGCAATGAAGATCTTGTAGGAATCGCGGTTCTTTGTAACGATCTTGTGGAAGTACTCACCACGTGCGAAGTAGTTCTTGCCGAACCAGAGTGCCTCAGCACCGAGGTCGATTACATTGTTAGCCCAAGGCATAGTTGCATGAACGAACGACTCGTCCTGGTCAACATAAGTCTCCATGCGCTGAGCGAGAGTGAGCGACTTCTTGAGAACTGTAGAACCCTTTGTTGTCATCTCCTCGCCACCACCGATATGAGCAAAACGAGCGTTGGCACCTACGTGGCCACCACCGTTCTCATCAACTACGCGGTACAACCAGCGACCTGACACGTTGAGACCGTTGTAACCAGCCTCGATCTTGTTGTACTGGCTCTCTGTGAAGATACCCTGATATGCGAAGAAATTGTCTGATGAATACTTGTAGGTGACACCGAGCTGACGACCCTGACCGAGTGCCTGAGCCGAACCTGCACGTGAGATGAAGTGGTATGAACCGAGTGATGTCTGGTTTGACATCGAACCTGCAGGATCGTTGTAGTAACCCACCTTCACTGCGTGTGTAGCACCAGCATTGTCTTCCTGTGAATACTGGAGGAAGATGTTCTTCTGTGCGAACTTACCACCGCCGAAGCCGAAGTCAGCATAGAAATACCAGTTGTCGCCGTAGGTGAGGCTTGTGCGGATACGAGCATCGCTGATAGAAGCACCACTCTGCATTGGAGTGAACTCGTTATGATAGAGAGCGGCGTCAGACATGAAGCGTGCACCAACGGTGAACTTCACTTTCTCGCTCTGATTGCTGATGTTGAGAGTAGGATCTGTATCGAAATCCTGAGCGTTGGCTGTGAATGAAGCAATAGCCAATGCTGACATCAATAATACTTTTTTCATTGTATATCGTGTATTTTTATATTAAACCTTTGTTGACTGACTGTTACTTACGTGGGTAACCAAGTTTTGTGAGGAGGTCGCCTGAATCAGGAACGATATGAGGAGCCTGTGAGTTGTCGAACTTCTGACCTGCGTGGAATGGGTTAGGAAGTGCCGAGTTGCAACGCATACCGTTGTCGATCATATAGCGGAGGTTCATCTCTGTGCGGTTTGTGAAGCAACCGTCCATATAGATGTCCCATGTACCGCCCTTGCTATAAGCTGTAGCAGGGATGGTGACGCGCATCAGGTCGTCGAACTCTGTTGGGTTCTCGTCCCAGATGTTTACCCAGTAACCCATGTGCTTTGTGATCTGAGCCTGTGAGTCGAATGAGTATGGGTGGTTGATCATACCAGCACGGCGAGTCATGTAAGCCTGCCATGGGTTGTTCATCTCAGGATAGTTGTTTGGTGCACCAGAGATGGCAGGGCCGAGAATATGGCAACCGTAGTCCTGCATGTACTTGATGAAGTCAGCCCAACCGGTTGGAGTAGAGTAGTAGAGGTCGGTAGCGTAGTCGCCTGGATAGTCGGTCCAAAGGAGGTAGCACATTGGCACCTTACCCTGGAATACATCGTAAGCACGCTTTACAGAGTCGAATGAGAAGGTCTGGAGGATTACCTTACCGTTGGTCTTACCTACCATTACCTTTTCGTTAGCATAGAAAGCAGTGTTCGACTCTGGCTTCTCCATGATGTTCCAGCCCCACTTTGCGAGTTCGTCGTAAACAAGACCTTCCATACACTTAGGCTGTGCCCAAGACTCCTTCAACTCGATGTAGATACCAGGACGGTTGCCCGAATCCTCTGGGTCAGCAACATAAGCGTTAGAGAAATCGTACTCGATGAAGCTCTTGTAACGACCCTGAGCAGTTGTGCCGTGTGAGACAACCTTCTCGCCGAAGATCTCAGACAATGACTTGCCCTTGAACTCATCCTTTACATAATAAGGAAGGATACGGCGCCCCTCAGCATCGCGGTTGAGCATCTTACCCTCAGCATAAGCAATCTGGTCAGCCAAAGCCGAGATGTAGAGACCTGTGCTATATACTGGCTTGCCAGCAGCGTTCGACTTCTCGAGAGCATCGTAAACGCCATTCTTCTGGCCATAGGCAGTACGAGCCTGCTCGAGGTTGTCCTCGTTGAACCATGAACCAGCATCGAGCATAAGCAACTCAGCATAGTAGTAGTTGCGTGGATAGTAGCTGTAGTAGTCAGAAACATCCGAGAGATAAGCAGCCTGGATATCCTCCTCAGAGAAGTTACAAGGAGTACCGTCCTTGTAGGTCAGTGAGCGATAGAAAGCCTTACGGATTTCAGGAATCTGGTCAGAGAAAACGCTCTGGATGTTTGTTGTACGCTTGAGGTTGTCATCGTGGAGCGAGAGGACAACACCGTCCTTTGTACACTGGAGGTCAGACTCAAGATAGTCGGCACCCATGTCGCGAGCCCAACGCCAAGAAGCCTCAGTCTCTTCTGGTGCCCAGTAGGTAGAACCACGGTGAGCGATAACTGCATAGAGTGGCACATAGTCACGCACCTTTGCCAACTCAGGGCTGAGAACCTGTACCTCAACCTTGTGAGCCTGTGCGTTGAAGTCTGTGAACTGCTGTTCATCAGAGCATGATGTCATGGCAG
>JAUNIK010000350.1 GCA_030523505.1 Prevotellaceae bacterium
CCTTACTAATCACTTGGGTTATTTATTCTTCGAAATATACTCGTTTTACGCGGTTACTGATACCTGTCAACACCTCATACGGTATTGTTCCGAGCTTATCGCTCAGCACTGTCACAGGCAGGTTGTCGCCGAAAATCTCAACGACATCACCCTCGTGGCAGTCGATATCCGTGACATCAATCATACACACATCCATGCAGATGTTACCCACATACTCTGCTTTCTGTCCGTTGACAAGGCAATAGCAGTTGCGGTTGCCCAACTTACGGTTCAGTCCGTCGGCATAACCGATTGGTATTGCGGCGATGACAGAATCGCGGTCGAGCATTGTGCGACGGCTGTATCCCACACTATGCCCTGCCGGAACATTGCGCAACTGAAGGATGGTGGTCTTCAGTGTTGACACATTATTTATAATACTGTTGTCGCGTGGGTTCACACCATAGAGTCCCAATCCAAGACGGCACATATCCATCTGGCGTTCTGGGAAATGCTCAATACCTGCCGAATTGCACATGTGGCGCAGTATCTTATGTGGGAAGGCTTCCACCAATCGGCGGCTTCCCTTGTCGTAGAGTGCATACTGCTCTGCCGAGAAGGCATCGAAATCATCGCTGTCGGAACCCACAAAATGGCTGAACACCGAACGAGGGATTACCTCATCCTGGCCTTTCAGATACTCGATGAGGGCATCCATGTCCTCTTCCGGATGGAATCCGAGACGACACATACCAGTATCGAGTTTGATATGGCATGGGAATCCCTTCACTCCCTCACGGCGTGCTGCCTTCACCAGTGCATCGAGCAGTCGGAATGAATACACCTCTGGTTCGAGGTCGTAGTCGAAGAGTGTCTTGAACGACGACATCTCGGGATTCATTATGATGATATTCTGCGTGATACCACTACGACGCAGTGCCACACCCTCATCGGCCACAGCTACTGCGAGATAGTCAACACGATGGTCTTGGAGTGTCTTGGCAATCTCCACTGCTCCGGCTCCATAGCCATCGGCTTTTATCATACATACGAGTTTTGTCTCTGGCTTCATGAACGAACGGTAATAACCGAGGTTGGCCACTACTGACGAGAGATTCACTTCGAGCGTTGTCTCGTGCACCTTCTCAACGAGCAGTTCCTGTATCTGTTCAAAACCGAAACGGCGAGCGCCTTTCAACAGTATCACCTCGTCCTGTAGCTGGGCGAAGGCAGGACTGACGATAAAGGCTGCCACAGTGTGGAAGAACACCTTGTCTTCTATCTCGAAGAGTGATGCCATGTCGCAGATGTCATCACCTATACCAATGAGTTTCTCTACGCCGTTGGCTTTCACCAGTTCGTTGACATCACTGTAGAGACGCTCTTTCGGGATGCCCGACTGAAGGAGGTCGCTCAATACAAGCACACGGCGGCGACCTTTATGGTCGGGACGGCGGTGCATGAAGTCGAGAGCGATGGTGAGCGAGTTGATATCGCTGTTGTAGGAGTCGTTGATGAGTGTCAGTCCTCTTCGACCTTCCTTCACCTCGAGTCGCATTCCCACGGGTTCGAGCAATGGCATTCGTGCTGCCAAGTCAGTCGGTGTGAGTCCCATAGTCAACGCTGTGACAGCACAGGTTATGGAGTTGTCGATGGAAGAATCGCTGATGTACGGTATCTCGTATGTGCCTGTGACAGTGCAGAACGAGAGTTCTTCGCCCTCGCCTACTCCAACAGGCTGCTTGTATTCATATTTTATAATGGTGGCACTCTCACCTTTCTCTATCGACGATGCGTAGAATCGGGCGTTGCTGTCGGTCTTCGACCAACTGATGAGTTCGCCGTTGAGATGCGTTGCTGCAAGACTGCGACGCACCACCAGATCGTCGGCACAGCATATCACCTTCTCTGCGTCCTTGAAGAGCGTCATCTTCTCCGTGCATTTCAGTTGCAACGAAGGGAAGTTCTCCTGATGGGCATCACCGAGATATGTGAACACTCCGATTGTTGGTTGGATGATATCACGCAAGGCCTCCATCTCTCCCGGTTGACTGATACCGGCCTCGAAGAGTCCTATCTGACTATGCTCATCGAGCAGCCACACTGAGAGTGGCACACCAATCTGCGAGTTCCAACTGCGAGGACTGCGTGTTGCGACCTTATCGACAGAGAGCAACTGATAGAGCCACTCTTTTACTATTGTCTTACCGTTGGAACCGGCAATGCCCACCACAGGTATGGTGAACTCGTCGCGATGACGCTCTGCCAGTCGCTGGAGGGCTTTCAGCGGTGATGGAACAACGAGGTAGTTGACATCACTGTCGGCACTCTCTGGGATGTTATACGACGGAGAGACAACGAAATTCCTCACTCCTCGTTCCACGAGATACGGAATGTATTTGGCACCGTCGCCTTTGTTGGTCTTTATTGCAAAGAAAAGAGTCTCCTCAGGGAAACACAGCGAGCGTGAATCGGTAAGGAGAAACTGTATAAGAGAGTCATGGTGACCAATACGATGGGCACCGATAAGAGTTGTAATCTTCTCAATAGAATAGCTCATAACGTTTGTTTTCAATTTACTCCATTTCTGGATATTGTTGTTTCAGAGCCTCCACTTTTTTCATTGTCGCAGCCAGGAAGGCTTTGTATTCAGCCGATTCCGGGTTGAACGGACGGTGACCGAGAGCCTCTTTGAGGGGTCGCCATGCCGACAGGAATTTATTTGTCTCGTCCGAGAAGTATGTCTCGGCGAATCGTTCATAGATATAATCCACAGCCTGCTGCGACGGATGAAGCATGTCAGGCTGATAGAAACGGTAGTCGCGCAACTCGTCGTTGACAATCTCATAGGCCGGGAAATAGCTTACCAGTCCAGGATATTCCTTCACCAGTCGGTCGGCTGCCAAAAGCAATGCGGCCTTGGAAAGCTGCGACTCGTGATAGCCGTACTTGCGGTAACGGATTGGGGATACGGTAAGGATTACAGCCCCTTTCCCCGAGCCTTTGGCTCTTCCCTTTCCCCGCTCGGGGCAAGGGAGTAGAATGTCAATGGCCTGCTTGAGGCAAGAGTAGCATTCATCAACGCTCAGGATTTCCTCTTGGAAGAGGTTCTGAGGGCGTTTCTGGCAGTTATCGACAATCTCGCCTGTGGCAATCTCACGATAGACATGGTTGGTGCCGAGGGTGATGACTGTGGTTGTTGGCATTACGTCCGTACTCGCAATGTACTTCTCCACCGTATGAAGCACGCTCACCGGATTATACATCACTCCGTAAGGATTGACCACTGCACGGAACTTCTCCTCCCGGAATCGCTTACCGATATTGTCGGCAAAGCAACTCCCCACGAAGAGCATTCGCTCGCATGGCTGTATCTTCTTTACAGAAACCGGAATGTCAATCTTTGTACGGAATTCCACAGCAGTACTT
>JAUNIK010000351.1 GCA_030523505.1 Prevotellaceae bacterium
ACAGGAGAAGGCAAAGGAAGTGCTGTGCATCGGTAACTCGTTCACATTCTTCTACGACTCCCACAAGCGCTTGGCCGAACTGGCAGAGAGTCAAGGGCATAAACTTAGGGTGAACGCTCAATATGTAGGTGGCTACACCTTCCAACGTCATCTGAACCGCGACGAGACAATGGGGGCTATCGTCTATGGCAAGTTCGACTATGTGTTCCTCCAGGACCAGAGTCGTACTCCGGCTCTCTACGGTCAGGACCCAAAGCGCTGTGCTTTGTTGGGTGATGATGCGAAGGAACTGGCCGACCGTGTGCGTATCTACTCTCCGAATGCAAAGATTTGGATTGAACAGACTTGGTCGTATTCCGATGGCAACTATGGTGGTTTCGGTTCTTATGAAGAGTTCGACAAATGGCTGAAGATTGGTACTGAGAAGATGGCAAAGAAAGCTAGCACTGATGTTTCACCTATCGGCGATGCGTTTGCCATCTGTCGTGCTGAGCGTCCGGATATCAACCTCTACGAACCTGACCATAAGCACCAGTCGGCATTGGGCACATACCTCAAGGCGTGTGTTAACTATCTGCTCATCTTCGGTGAGCCATTCTCAGCCAAAGCCACCGACTGTGGCAATGATTATGAGAAGGCGGCATATCTACGAATGCTGGCAGAGAGGGTAGTGTTGAAGTAACAGCCAAATTGTAACTGAAATTATGCATATAACTGTTATAGGAAGTGGAAATATGGGCGGAGCCTTGGTGCGTGGATGGCACAAAGCCGGACAGGTGGAGATTACTGCCACTGCCCACACACAGGCAACACTCGACCGTATATCCGCTGATTGTCCGGGAGTCCGCGTCACTACTAACAACACCGAGGCTGTGAAAGGTGCCGACATCGTGGTGTTGGCAGTAAAACCTTGGCTCATCGACTCTGTCCTCGAAGAGATAATGCCTGTGCTCAACGCCGACCAACTGGTGGTGAGCGTTGCGGCAAACGCAAAACATCCTCGTATCGATGTGTATGCCATGCCGAACATCGCCGCTGAGTTCGGCGAGAGCATGACCTTCGCCAACGACGAACGAGCTAAGGAGCTCTTCGACCAGGTAGGACAGACCATGATTGTTCCCGACCATCTGATGGGTGCCGGTATGATGATGGCAGGCTGCGGCATCGCTTATGTCATGCGCTTCATACGTGCCATGCAGGAGGGCGGTGTCGAGATGGGATTCTATCCTCATCAGGCAAAAGACATAGCCATGCAGACCATGATGGGTGCAGTGACGCTCCTTGAGGAGACAGGACTTCATCCAGAGGCTGCCATAGATAAGGTGACCACCCCTGGCGGTGTCACCATCAAGGGACTGAACGAACTGGATCATGCCGGCTTCAACAGTGCCGTGATACGTTGCCTCAAAGCAGGACTGAAATAAGACTTGTTGCCACCAATCAACAACGCGCAGTTATAAAAATGGAACGAATAGTTATAAAAGTGGGTTCTAATGTTCTGACCACCGACAAAGGAAAGCTCAACATAACACGTCTGTCGGCACTCGTCGATCAGATAGCATGGCTCAAGGAACATCGCTATGAGGTCATTCTTGTGTCATCGGGCGCTGTGGCTTGTGGTCGTAGCGAACTGAGGGTTGAATATGCTCTCGACTCTGTCGAACAGCGACAGCTATACTCTTCTATCGGTCAGGTGAAACTCATAAACCATTACTATGACCTTTTCCGTGAATACGGTATTCATATAGGTCAGGTACTGACAATGAAAGAGAACTTCGAGTCTGGCGAGCAGTACGACAACCAGCGACAGTGCATGGAGGTTATGCTCGACAATGGAGTGATACCGATTGTAAATGAGAACGACACCGTGTCTATCACTGAATTGATGTTCACCGACAATGACGAACTCTCTGGTCTCATTGCCCGAATGATGAAGGATCGCACCCTGGTTCTTCTTTCCAATATCGACGGAATATATACCGGTGACCCGAAGAATCCTGAAAGCAGGATTATCCCTGTGGTAGAGGAGGACACCGATCTCAGCCAGTATATACAAGCAGAGAAAAGCTCGGCAGGACGTGGCGGCATGGAGTCAAAATACCACACTGCCCGTGAGGCTGCAAAAGCAGGCATCCGGGTTATCATTGCAAATGGCAACAGAGCAAACATCCTGCCTGACGTGCTTACAAGACCTGAGGAAACAGTTCACACAGAATTTATACCAAGTTCACAGCCACAATGAATCAACTTTTTAGGATAACGAAATCTGCAAGCTATTCCATTTCCGGAATAAGCGACGAGAAAAGAAACTCTGTTTTGCTAAAGGTGGCTGATGCAATTCTGGAAAGTGCCACTGTGCTCCTTGACGCAAATGCCAAGGATCTTGCGAAAATGGATAGCAGCAACCCTCTGTATGATCGTCTGATGCTCGACGAGCAACGCCTCTCAGGCATAGCATCCGACATGCGCAATGTGGCGTCTCTGCCTTCTCCGCTCGGACATATCACTTGCGATCATACCCTTGAAAACGGTCTTCATCTGCGACGCATATCCGTGCCTTTCGGTGTCATAGGAATGATCTACGAGGCTCGTCCGAATGTCTCGTTCGATGTATTCTCACTATGCTTCAAGTCGGGTAACGCCTGCATTCTCAAGGGTGGCAAGGACGCCGATGCATCCAATCGTGCCATTGTGGCTCTCATCAAGGAGGTGCTTTTTTCTGAGAATATCAATCCCGACATCATCAATCTTCTGCCTGCCACACACGAGGCTACGGCAGAGATGCTCAATGCCGTGGGATATATCGATCTCTGCATACCGCGAGGAGGAAAACGACTCATCGAATTTGTTCGCGATAATGCTCGCGTGCCGGTCATAGAGACAGGTGCCGGTGTGGTGCACACATACTTTGATGAGTTTGGAGATTTGGAGAAAGGAAAGGCGATTATAAACAACGGAAAGACACGTCGTGTAAGTGTCTGCAATGCCCTCGACTGCCTTATCGTCCACCGTTCGCGCATTGACGACCTGCCCGAACTGCTCCGTCCTATGGAAGGTCGCGTAGTTTTCCACTACAATGAGGAGACAATGGGCAAGGAGTGGATGTCGTATGACTTATCCATAAAAATCGTTGATTCCATCGAGGAGGCTATGGCACATATCCGCCGTTATGGCTCGGGACACAGTGAGGCTATCATCACCGAGGACACAGAACGAGCACGTCTTTTCCAACAGCAGGTTGATGCAGCCTGTGTCTATTGGAATGCTCCTACATCATTCACCGACGGCGCACAGTTCGGCTTAGGTGCTGAGATAGGCATCAGTACCCAGAAGCTAGGACCTCGTGGCCCGATGGCACTTGAAGAGATGACAACCTACAAGTGGATTATCGATGGCAACGGC
>JAUNIK010000352.1 GCA_030523505.1 Prevotellaceae bacterium
CGTAGGTAGATTCACAGCACCTGAGACAGGTTACTATCACTTTGCAATTCATGCTATCTCTGACGCTGACCAGTACAACCTCTTCCTGAACAGCTTTGTGATTGAGGAAGGTCCAGATCCAAAGGCACCACAGGCAGTAGAGAATCTCGTTATTACTCCTGGTGAGAAGGGTGTGAAGGTAGCAGTCGTAGAGTTTACTTCTCCAACAAAGTCTCTCGATGGCGAGAACCTTGTTGACAGTTCTGTTGAGGTGGAAATTTATGCCAACGATGTACTTACTAAGGTTGTAGAAACCACAGCAGGTAGCAATGTGTCTGTCACACTTGATGGTTTTGAGCAGTCTGGCATGTATAAGTTCACTGTAATCACAAAGCAGGGCGAACTTGTTGGAGATAAGGTTTTGACTAGTGCTTACATCGGTTATGATGTTCCTGAATGTCCAACAGGTCTCAAGGTTGTTGACTGTGGTGATCACATTAAGTTCACATGGAATAAGTGTGGTGAAGAGGGTGCAAACGGTGGCTATGTTGATCCTTCAATGGTAAGTTACCAGGTATGGGAGTGTGCTGACCTCATCCCAGGTTGGGGCATTTTTATTCCAAACGTTGTACTCTGCGATCCTCTCCTCGATACTGATACATACGACTATGAGTTTGACTGCAACACAGGAACTCTCGGACAGTATGTCTATGCTATCTATGCTCAGAATGAAGCTGGTAAGAGCAGTCTTAACGATGGTGGTTATGGTTATGGCTACTTCGGTACTCCGCTCGATATTCCTGCACGTGAGACCTTCGCAGATGGTGGTGCAGAGTACGACTGGTTCACTCAGGGTAATGCCAATCTTTATGCAGATCTCGTAGCAGAAGGTTCGGTTGATGCATACTCAATTGAGGTTGTTTCAGAGGAAGACAATGAGGTAGGTGGTCTTATCTCGACAAAGTTCTCTCTCGCCGGTTCTGATAATGCAAGCGTAACAGCCGACATGTACACAACAAAAATCGGTACAACAGTAACTCTCTTTGTTGAGGCTAATGGTGAAGCAACACCACTTCAGACATATGAATTGACAGGCGAGTGGGCAACATACACATGGAATGTTTCTGCATACGCTAACGAGCCAGCTGTTCGTTTCCGCATCATTGGTAACTTCCCTGAAGCAGGTAGTTTCCTCTTCGACAACTTCAATGTGCTCGATCTCTACAAGGATAACCTCGTTGCTAAGATCTCTGCTCCGGAAACTG
Source organism: Prevotellaceae bacterium (assembly GCA_030523505.1). Lineage (GTDB taxonomy): Bacteria > Bacteroidota > Bacteroidia > Bacteroidales > Bacteroidaceae > Prevotella. The sequence goes on from JAUNIK010000352.1 coordinate 1,245, forward strand.
TTGTTACTGGTCAGACAGTAGCTATCACAGTGAATGTCCAGAACCTTGGTGAGAATGTTGCTGAGGATTACCTCGTTAAGGTTTACGCCGACGATACACTTGTTGAGGCTATCGCTACAAAGCCTCTGAGCATTTATGAGAGTACAGATGTATCCGCATTCATGAGCACATCATTATTCGACGAGCCAAGAGAAATCGTTCTGAAGGCTGTTGTTGATTATGCTCCAGATCTCAAGCCAGAGGATAATACTGCTACCACAACGCTCTCTCTCGTTGCTCCAAATGTAGCTCCTGTTGGAGGTATCACTGCAACAGTGGACGGTGATGAAGTGAAGGCTGTTTGGACTTTACCTGATGGTTCGTTGACTGAGGTTGTTGAGGACTTCGAGTCATACGACGAGTTTGCTTACATCAAGAATGGTGAGCATCTTGGTGGTTGGACAGGTTGGGATCTCGATGGTGGTATGGTTTACGGATGGAGTGGTGGTAACTGGCCTCATGCTGGAACTACCGGTGCATTCGGTATCTTCAATCCTGCAGCAATTGGTCTTGAGGCAATGGAACTCCCTTCAGGCGAGCAGACAGCACTCATCATGGATGCTATTTCTGCCACATGTACTGGTTCGACAGCAAGCAATGACGACTGGATGGTATCTCCAGAACTCCCTGGCGTCTCACAGACAATCAGTTTCATGGTTTCTGAGTTGGCTGATGAGTACGGCGATGAGAAGTTCCAGGTACTCGCATCTACTACAGGCAACACACCAGAGTGCTTCGAGCTTGTAGCTGAGGGTTCAGCAACAATGGCATGGAAAGAGTTCACAGCCGATCTCCCAGAGGGCACTAAGTACTTCGCTATCCGTTGTATTTCAGTCGATGCATTCGGTATGCTTATCGACGATGTCAAGTATACATCAGCTGGTGGTATCAAGCCAACAGGCTTCAATGTTTATCTTGACCAGGTTAAGGTAGCAAGTGTTAATGAGATGACTTACACCGTTAGTGGTCTTGCAGATGGCGAGCACACAATCAGTGTTACTGCAACATATGGTAAGGGCGAGTCTTCACCTGTTTCTGCAGTATTTGTTATTAACAATGAAACAGGTATCGACAATATCGAGGCTTCTGCAGCTAAGGAGATATACACTGTAAACGGTGTACGTGTATCTGAGGCAAAGAACGCTGGTGTTTACATTGTCAATGGCCAGAAGGTTGTCATCAAGTAATTGATATTTTGACATCTCTATTGCCTTAGGGCATAAAATTATCCCCACTGTTTAGCTTGTAGGCTATACAGCGGGGATTTTTCATTTCAGCCTGCCACAATAAATATTGTAGCTGGTGTGTTATCTTATTTTACCATTACCTTCTTTCCATTGACGATGCTGATGCCCTTCTGCATAGAAGAAACACGCTGACCGGCGATGTTGTAAATTGCATTAGTCATAGAGGTGTTGTCAACAACCGACTCAATACCATCAACATCCTGACCAGGAGCCAATACACGTACACGAGCTGCGTTTACTATCTTACCGTTCTTGTCGGTAATGATTGCAGTTGCAAAAATCTTCTCATAGTTGAAAGCATTGACGAGGGCTTCCTTTGTTGGCAATGTGAGTGTAAACTCTGAAGACTCAATATCGCCAGCCTGACCTGTTGTGAATTCAGGAACAAGTGTCTTGCCGTTGGAACCGTATGAGTGTGTGAGCATAACATCGTTGTATTCGAGAAGCACAGACGACTTTCCATATGTGCCACCTCTACAGAAATCGGCGAGCTCAGGGATATTTTCAAGTACGCCAGCCTCTTCTACAGTAAGAGAAGCATAGTTGTTAGCCTGCTTCCATGCAGAAGATGTACCAGTAAGTCCATCGGCTGTTACAACAAATCCAATAGAATAATCCGTAGTATTTGCAAGGAACTCAGTATTAGATGTCACATATACCTGCTTGTTTGTTTCGTCAACAAAGTTTGCCTTGAGAGTAACGCACGCAGTCGGTGCATTTCTGCTGTAGTCATCAACAGTCTTAAGGATACCATCCTCAGTGTCATTGTCGCCCCAATATGGGTCGATACTGCCTGATTTGCGATCTACAACGCATTCAGGTGCACTACCCGAGAAGAGACCGGAAACGTAGCTTGCCTGATACATTGGGT
>JAUNIK010000353.1 GCA_030523505.1 Prevotellaceae bacterium
TCACTTCGTCACCCAGATGAATGCAAAAAGGGCGGCAGCAGCCACCCAGATGATGATGCTCATGTCGCACCTCCGTTGTTATTCTGCGGGTTCGGGTTCGGGTTGCGTCTCCTTGACGTAGCACTTGCGCTCAATCACGTCATGCTCCAGAGTACCCCACTCGATGCTGTCCACATCGAAGGTCAGTTCAGTCATAAGCATCATCCTTCCTGTTCGCGCAGTCGTTGATTTAAAATGTCCTTTTGTTCAATTCTCCAAAGTGCCGCTTCTTCTGTAATGCTGGTTCTATCTCTCAATACCGCCCTGATACTTTTGTGACTATAAAAACGAGTTTGGTCATCCAGGTCGGCTAATGCCATAAGTTTGTTGTCACGCGCGAGATTCGCCAGCGCGCGATTATAGATATATACGGCATGTCGGACATTTACACCGAGAATACCCGCGACTTCATCCAGGCTTTTTCTCTCTATCCCGTGTAGCACCAGCGCCTTGCGTTGTCTTGGATCAGGGAGACGATTTATTGACTCACGCACATTTTGTTGTATCTCTTTGTGCAATAACGAATCATCTAAATCCGGCAAACTGTTATCTCGAAGTATATCAGCTAATGTCGTGCGATCCTCTGAATCGTTCGGCAATGGTGCATCCAATGAAACTGATGTTGGCTGATCGCTTTTCGGTCTTCCATTTCTTAAACCAAGGGCCGCATATATCTCCTGTGTTATGTATTGCTTCTTGCATATCGCCCAGCTTTTCCCGGAATCTTCTTTAAAAGATTGCTTTGCCCGTACAAGCCCGATAAAAGCCGCTTGAGCCAAATCCTCAACACTAACAGCGTAGTCTTTATCGCAAAGCCCCCGAAAATGCCATGCTATGGCATGTAGTTCTTCTTTGTTTTCTTCATACAGCTCCTCATACATTTCAGATTAATCCTCTATGCGTTCCCAGATAAAACGTCCGTAGCCCGCATTACGCCACTGCCCTAAGCCGTGATATGCGCCGTAATCAAGCGCAGCCTCGATAGCATCCCAGGTCAGGCTTTTACCTTTTGCTGTTTTTGAAGCAGAGTTAGGAAGCAGTGATATTTCAACAGTAACGCTCCAAGGGTCGTCTATCTGTTCAGACGACGCAATGAATACCCTTTCGCCTTGCGGTCCGCTGCACCTTAATGGGCGTTCGGTGATACTGTCCTCGTAAAACACGAAGTTATCCTCGCGTTTAATAGGAACAAATCGGGGTTCAACGAACACAAGCAGGTCAATTTTGGATTTATAAGCGGTGACATTATACTGCCCTCTGAGCGCATAAAGGGCCGCTTTAAAAAAACCTTTGAGCTGATATCCCATTACGCAGAGACGTCCTTGTTTGTCGCGGGCAAATACGGTTAACCCACGCTCGTTAACGTCAAACGAAGAAGCAGTTTCTTCTTCCGTCGCTTCTTCATCGATTGCTTTCGATGTGACAATACTGGTCCGAAGGTCCTTAATAGCCGGAAGGCTACCGAGGATAGGCGTCAATCCAGTAAGCCTATATGTTCTGGATTCTATTTTGAGATTTGCCATGTGTAACATTCCTTCCAAATTGTGCTATTGCTCCACTGTACTCATCGGAACCCTACCAGACTGCGCTCTTGCCTTACTTCGCTGTTACCCTGCCGTGCTGTACTGGACCGTACTCAGCTATCACTTTGTCATCAAATTATATGCAGACATCAGCCAATAAATATGACATAAGTTCAGCCCGTGAATACAATTTACCGTATCTAATCACAACGCATTCGACACCAGTATAGTCGATATAGGCATAGCGTTTGTCATAATACAGTTTGCCACTTCTTGATCTTTTTATTTGCCATATATATTTCTTATGGGATTTACCGATCTGTGATGATGCGCACCTTCTTGAGTGCGTATCATCAGGAATGCCTAATGCGTCAAAAATTTCACACATCCTGTACCATGTTTTCCCATTATCTGTATGACGATGCACAGAGATAAACATATCCCGCAAATTATCATTCTTCAATTTGCGGTTGACGCCGTGCAGGGTCATGATCGTATCAAGCATTGTTCATCGCCCCCGTCCGCTTACACGGTAGCTGTGACCTTCTTCAGCGCCGACCACGATGTGCCGCCATAAGCGCGAATATACACTTCGTTATTAAAAACGTCGTGTAGTATCTGCGTGCATCTGTCTCCGGCAGCATTTGCGAGACAGATAAATCCGCCGTAGAAACGCCCATTATTCGGCGTATACCCTGTCGCTGTTGCGCCGTTTGAATATCCCATAGTCGGGTATTTTACGTCATCGAGGTTGCCGTTTGTAGTCAGTGAGCCGATAGCGCCTATTGCAGTACGGAAAACGTCAGGGTTGGTGACATTGTAAAAATTCGTACCGTCAGGATTGACACCGCACTGAATCTGAGTAGCTACCGTTTGTCCGTTGACAGTACGCACCGCAGTCATCTGTATCATATTGCGCCCTGCGCTGTTGAGGTCTGCGCGAACAAACCCGATTTTAGTCCCGTGCGTATCAGTCATGCTAAACGCTTCGCGTGAGCCGGTGGTCGGGTTGGTCAGGTCAAGCGGCGTTTTGCATGTCAGCACGCCGGTCATCGTGCCGCCCGTACTGGCAATCAGACTTGCGAGCGTCTTTATGGCGTTTGCGAGGTTCTGCGCGGTGATCTTCTTCGTGCGGCCATTCGCGGCGGCTTCTGCGTCCCATACGGGAATCTGATCGTCGGCGGTCAGGCCCGCAAGGGCAACCAACTCATTTATCGTCATTGTCGTTCCTCCGTTTCATTTCCTCATCCCGTGCCCGCGTGTATTCCTGCATGTCTTTTGCGAGTTGATCCTGTTCCATCTTTCGCACTTCGGCCAGAAGCTTCTCCAGTATGTCGGCCATCGCAAATGCGGGTAACCCGCTGTTGTTGGTGACGTCACAAATTTTCTCAATATACGCTTGCCGCGCAACTGAAATCGGTATTTGCATAATGTACTCCTTTCCGGGTTCATCTTCTATTCAACATTCTCCACGAGGATGCCGTTCTGGAAATTATAAGTTACTCCGTCAATGATAATGGTCGCACTTTTAGCGGTATAGCCATTTGTCACACTATCGCCGTTTATATTGATCGTTCCGTATGCCCCTATGGTGCAGTCGTTCCCGCTGGTTTGAATCGGCCCGGATACAAGAGCCGCCGAGCTGAGATTGGTCACGGCCACATTGTTTCCGTTGATCGTACCGCCTGAAATAAAGTCGGCGCTCAATGTTCCCGTAGTGATGTTATCAGCGCTGATATTGCCGATGGTCAGCGTACCGGCTTCGAGGTCAATCTGCCATGTGTTGAGCAGTCCACCCGTGATTGTGCCGGTTAGCTTGCCCACGGAAATACTGTTC
>JAUNIK010000354.1:0-2365 GCA_030523505.1 Prevotellaceae bacterium
CTCTACAGGTTATCAATGATATTCGGTTAAACACAGGGTTTTACTAGTGAGCCTACATTCTGCAGGATCCAATCAGTCAAAAGTACATCAAGACTCCAAAGGGATTGGAAAAGTAAACAGGTTGACAATGTAAACACTTGTTTGGGCAAACTTCCAGATTGTACTTTGGAAAAACCCTCGTTCAAAGTGTATGCTGTTACAGAAATCATTACGAGGAGAGGGCTTCGGTCCTCTTCTTTTTTTTCTTTGAATTGTGTGCTGATTTGCTGGTGCCCTCTTGATTTATGTCTATTATGATGCGGGATTTTGAATATTCTTTGGGAAAGGTTGTGTACGAACACAGAAAAATATGTACCTTTGCATCGGATTTGAGAAAATCCTGTTTTTTCATGATAAGGTTTAGTTTATATTAGGTTTTAGTTTATATAGTAAATTTGATTGTTTTTTGGTTTGGAAGGTGTTGTGATGTGAATCACAGCCCTTTTTTTTATTCCAAAATAATTCCCAATAAATTTGGTTATTTCGTAAGTAAGCAGTAATTTTGCAGTTTGGAATCAATTTAAACTGTGCCCGGTTGTATCGGGCCTAAACATTATTATATATAAATATGATTAATATTACATTCCCAGACGGATCTGTTCGTGAGTTTGAACAGGGCGTTACTGGTCTTCAAATCGCCGAGAGCATCTCACCAGCCCTCGCACGCAATGTTGTAAGTTGCGCAGTCAATGGTGAAACAGTTGAGCTCAACCGTCCTATCAACGAGGATGCAACAATTGCACTCTTCCGTTTTGATGATGACGAGGGTAAGCACGCATTCTGGCACACATCTGCCCACCTCCTCGCTGAGGCTCTCCAGGAGTTGTATCCTGGTATCCAGTTCGGTTTCGGACCAGCAGTAGAGGCTGGCTTCTTCTACGATGTGCTCCTTCCTAACGGAGAGCAGATCAAGGAAGGCGACTTCCCAAAGATTGAGCAGAAGATGATTGAACTCGCAAAGCTTGATGAGCCACTCGTTCGCAAGGAGGTTTCAAAGGCAGAGGCAATGGAGCAGTTCGGTGCTGCCGGCCAGACATACAAATGCGAGCATATCGAGCAGGATCTCGAAGATGGTTCTATCACAACCTATACACAGGGCAAGTTCACCGACCTCTGTAAAGGTCCACACCTTGTTTCAACAGGTATCATCAAGGCAGTGAAGCTCACCTCTATCGCTGGTGCTTTCTGGCGTGGTGATGCTACAAAGCAGCAGTTGCAGCGTCTCTATGGTATCTCTTTCCCAAAGAAGAAGTTGCTCGATGAGTACCTCACAATGCTCGAAGAGGCAAAGAAGCGCGACCATCGTAAGATTGGTAAGGAGATGGAACTCTTCATGTTCTCAGAGCGTGTAGGTAAGGGACTCCCTATCTGGTTGCCAAAGGGCACTGACCTCCGTCTCCGTCTGCAGGACATGCTCCGCAAGATTCAGAAGCGTTACGGCTATCAGGAGGTTATCACTCCACATATCGGTTCAAAGAACCTCTATATCACCTCAGGTCACTGGGCACACTACGGCAAGGACTCGTTCCAGCCAATCCACACACCAGAGGAGGATGAACTCTATATGCTGAAGCCAATGAACTGTCCTCACCACTGTGAGGTGTTCGCTTCTAAGCCACGCTCATACAAGGAGTTGCCATTCCGCTGTGCTGAGTTCGGTACTGTTTACCGCTATGAGCAGAGTGGTGAGTTGCACGGTTTGACACGTGTTCGCTCTTTCACTCAGGACGATGCACATATCTTCTGCCGTCAGGATCAGGTGAAGGGTGAGTTCCTCCGCGTGTTGGACATCATCCAGGCAGTGTTCTCTATCTTCGGTTTCAGCGATGAGCAGGTAGAGTTCCAGATTTCACTCCGTGACCCAAAGAACACCGAGAAGTACATCGGTACTGACGAGATGTGGGCAGAGGCAGAGAATGCCATCATCGAGGCTTGTGAGGAGCGTGGTCTGAATGCTCGCAAGGAGACTGGTGAGGCTGCTTTCTATGGTCCAAAGCTCGACTGTATGGTTCGTGATGCTATCGGTCGCCGTTGGCAGTTGGGTACAATCCAGGTTGACTACAACCTCCCACAGCGTTTCAAGCTCGAATACACAGCCGAGGACAACTCAAAGCAGACTCCAGTGATGGTACACCGTGCACCATTCGGCTCTATGGAGCGTTTCGTGGCAGTTCTCATCGAGCACACAGCAGGTCACTTCCCACTCTGGCTCACCCCAGAGCAGGTGGCAATCCTCCCAATTTCAGAGAAGTACAACGACTATGCTCGTAAGGTACAGGCAACTCTGGATGAGGCAGGTGTTCGTGCATTCGTTGATGACCGCACT
>JAUNIK010000354.1:2375-3388 GCA_030523505.1 Prevotellaceae bacterium
TGAGAAGATTGGCCGTAAGATCCGCGACAATGAGTTGAAGCGAGTACCTTACATGGTAATCGTTGGTGAGCAGGAGCAGGCCGATGGAACTGTTGCAATGCGTCAGCAGGGTGGTGGTGAGCAGGCTACAATGCCAGTTGCCGACTTTGCAAAGCGTATCAACGACGAAGTTGCAGAGCAGTTGAAGGCTACTAATGTAGCACCACAATAGCCCCCCTCCAACTCCCCCCTTAATGGGGGAGGGTAGTATCTACTCTTTCCCTACAGTGCGGGATAAAATAAGGAGGGTAGACTTGGTTAAGGTTAAAAAAGCTTAAATAATGTATAATTATCGGCTGCAAGGGATATTGATTTGTTAAAAAAATCGTACCTTTGCAGTCGATTTCTATGTGTGGGCGTATTATGCGCTTATGTTTAATTACAAAAATTATTGATGAAGAACGACAAATTGAAGAATCAGTACCGCGTGAATGAGCAGATTCGCGTCAGAGAGGTACGAGTTGTAGGTGACGAGGGTGCAACAGTAATGAGCACTCGTGATGCATTGGACTTGGCACGCCAGCAGGGCGTTGACCTTGTGGAGATTTCTCCTAACGCACAGCCACCAGTTTGCCGTATCATCGATTACTCGAAGTTCATCTATCAGCAGAAGAAGCATCAGAAAGAGATGAAGCAGAAGCAGGTGAAAGTCGAGGTTAAGGAAATCCGTTTCGGACCTCAGACCGATGAGCATGACTACGCTTTCAAGTTGAAGCATGCCAAGGAGTTCCTCGAGGATGGCAACAAGGTACGTGCTTATGTATTCTTCCGTGGCCGCTCAATCCTCTTCAAGGAGCAGGGTGAGGTTCTCCTCCTCCGTTTTGCCAACGATCTCGAAGAGTTCGGTAAGGTAGAGCAGCTTCCAAAGCTCGAAGGCAAGAAGATGTTCCTCTACATGGCTCCAAAGAAGGCTGGTCAGGCAAAGAAGAGCCAGCAGAAGATGGACCGCGAGAATCGTGAGGCTGAGGCAAAGG
>JAUNIK010000355.1 GCA_030523505.1 Prevotellaceae bacterium
ATTCCTAACTCCTAATTCAACTATAATTATGTCAAAGCAAACAGAACGTATCCAAGAATTGATGGATAAGCGTGCGAAGGCACGCATCGGTGGTGGCGAAAAAGCCATCGAGAAGCAGCATGCAAAGGGAAAGTTCACAGCTCGTGAACGTATTGATATGCTCCTTGACAAGGGCAGTTTCGAAGAACTTGACATGTTCGTTGAGCACCGTTGTACCAACTTCGGTATGGAGAAGAAGCACAATCTCGGTGATGGTGTCGTAACAGGTTCAGGTACTATCGGTGGCCGTCTCGTATATGTATTCGCACAGGACTTCACAGTAAGTGCAGGTTCACTTTCAGAGATGCTCGCAAGCAAGATCTGTAAGGTTATGGACATCGCCATGAAGGTAGGTGCTCCAGTTATCGGTCTCAACGACTCGGGTGGTGCACGTCTTCAGGAAGGTATCAACGCCCTCGCAGGTTATGCCGAAATCTTCCAGCGCAATATCCTCGCTTCGGGTGTAGTTCCACAGATTTCTGCTATCATGGGTCCTTGTGCCGGTGGTGCAGTATACTCTCCAGCCCTCACAGACTTCACATTCATGGTTGAAGGTTCTTCATACATGTTCCTCACAGGTCCTGGTCCAGTCAAGGCAGTACTCGGTGAAGTCGTTACTCAGGAGCAACTCGGTGGTGCATCAGTTCACGCTACAAAGTCTGGTGTGACACACTTCACAGCTTCCAACGAAGAAGAGATGATTGCTATGGTTAAGCAACTCTTCTCTTACATCCCACAGAACAACCTCTCTAAGACTCCACGCGTAGAGTGTACAGACCCTATCGACCGTATGGAGGACTACCTCAACGAGATCATCCCAGACAATCCAAACATGCCATACGACATGTATCAGGTTATCGCTGGTATCGTCGACAATGGTGAGTTCTTCGAGGTTCAGCCAAACTATGCAAAGAATATCATCGTAGGTTTCGCACGCTTCAATGGACAGTCAGTTGGTATCGTAGCCAACCAGCCAAAGCAGCTTGCCGGAGTACTCGACTGCAACTCTTCACGTAAGGGTGCACGTTTCGTACGTTTCTGCGACGCATTCAATATTCCAATCGTGACACTCGTTGACGTACCAGGCTTCCTCCCAGGTACAGCACAGGAGTACAACGCAGTTATCCTCCACGGTGCCAAACTCCTCTACGCTTACGGTGAGGCTACAGTGCCAAAGGTTACAGTTACACTCCGTAAGTCATACGGTGGTTCCCACATCGTGATGTCATGTAAGCAACTCCGTGGTGACCTCAACTACGCATGGCCATCATCAGAGATCGCAGTTATGGGTGCCAGTGGTGCAGCATCAGTTCTCTACGCTAAGGATGCTAAGGCTATCAAGGAAGAGAAGGGCCCAGAGGCAGCAGCAGCTTACATCAAGGAGAAGGAAGCAGAGTACGAAAAACTCTTTGCCAATCCATATCAGGCAGCTAAGTACGGATATATCGATGACGTTATCGAGCCACGCAACACTCGTTTCCGCATCATCCGCGCACTTGCTCAACTTGAGAACAAGAAGCTTGTCAACCCAGCTAAGAAGCACGGTAACATTCCACTTTAATCAATTTTGATTTATGCAGTTTTTATCAATCGCAGATCCAAATATTTGGTTGCTTGCAGGAGTTTCAGTATGTGTGGTATTTGCCATCCTTCTGATTTTGGTTGCTATCCTCGGCATCTTCACAGCAGTAGCTAAAAAGACAAATGCTAAGGCACATGCAGTGAAGTCAACACTCGCTGATGTGAAGCAGGCTAAGTCGTTTGAGAAGGCAAGCGAAGAGGACAAGGCTGCCGTAGCAGTTGCTCTTCACCTTTACTTCACTGAGAAAGAAAACCGTGAGAGTCGTGTTCTCACTATTATCCCAACACCAAATTCAGCTTGGGGCTCACAGTTGAACCCAAGATATTAATGAATTAAAAAACATGAAAGAATATAAGTTTAAAATAGGTAATCAGGACTATACAGCAACTGTTGACCCACAGGGTGCTAATGCTCTTACAGTAACAGTTAATGGTCAGACTTATCAGGTAGAAATTCCAGAGAAGAAGGCACAAGGTCCTAAGGTTGCTATGCCAGCAGCCAATCCAGCTGCACAGACAGGTGGTCCAAAGAATGTAAATTCAGAACTTCCTGGTACAGTTACAAAGATTAACGTAACAGATGGTCAGCACGTTAAGCGTGGTGATGTCCTCCTCGTTATTGAAGCAATGAAGATGGCTAACGACATCGTTTCAGAGGTTGATGGTACAGTACAGCGCGTAGCCGTTGCTGCAGGTCAAAGTGTAAATCAGGGCGACCTCCTCGTAGAGATGGTAGCAGACTTCGTAGCAGCAAAGGCAGAAGTTGCTCCAAAGCCAGCTCCAGCAGCACCAGCACCAGTAGTAGCACCAGCTCCAGCACCAGCAGCACCAAAGCCAGCAGCAGGCAATGCAGTCACAGCACCACTTCCAGGTACAGTTACTAAGTTCTGTGTTAAGGTAGGTGATACAGTCAAGGCAGGCGATACAGTACTCATGCTCGAAGCCATGAAGATGGAAAACAGCATCACAGCTGAATCTGCAGGTACAGTTAAGGCTCTCCTCGTTGAGCCAGGCACACAGGTACAGAGCGGTCAGGCACTTATCGAATTAGCATAACACAACACGAAAAGTACTTTGAATGACATTATGAGTAAAGTTAAATTTTTTATACTTTTCGCGATGCTTCTTATGGTCGCAGCACCTTTGATGGCAGCAGATTTCGATCTCCAACAGGGTCTTAACGACTTCGTTCAGGAGATGGGATTTGTAAGTTTCTTTGTAGGTGACGGCTGGAAGAACTTCGTGATGATCGGCATCGGATGCTTCTTGCTCTATCTCGCTATCGAGAAGAAGTACGAACCACTCCTCCTCTTGCCTATCGCATTCGGTATGATTCTTACCAACCTCCCAGGCGCAGGACTCTTTGATTCAAATATGTGGAACAACGAGTTCCTCAACCCAGCATCTCCAAACTACCACAGCTATGGTTACATCATGGCACATGGTGGTCTTCTCGATGTCCTCTACATTGGTGTTAAGGCAGGTATCTACCCATGTCTTATCTTCCTCGGAGTAGGTGCTATGACCGACTTCGGTCCACTCATTGCCAATCCAAAGAGTCTTCTCCTTGGTGCAGCAGCTCAGATTGGTATCTTCGCTACATTCCTCGTAACACAGATTGATGTGTTTGGATTTACTCCAGCTCAGTCAGCATCTATCGGTATCATCGGTGGTGCTGATGGTCCTACTGCTATCTTCCTCACATCAAAGCTTGCTCCTGAACTTCTCGGTCCAATCGCCGTAGCAGCATACAGCTACATGGC
>JAUNIK010000356.1:0-1600 GCA_030523505.1 Prevotellaceae bacterium
TACAGGAAGGCGAGACCGAGTTCTGTAATATTGTCCTCAACTATGGCCAACTCACTATCGTCAGCGATGGTGATGCCAACCGTGGTATCAAGGCCGCTGGTGCTATCGAAATCAACGCCGGCACTATCGATGTTACCGTCAAAGGCGACGCCGTTTACGATGAGGAAGAGGCCGACGCATCAAGTTCGGCAGCCATCAAGGGCGCTCTGTTCACAATGAACAACGGTACTGTCACACTCCTCGCAACAGGTAAGGGTGGCAAACTCGTCAACAGCGACGGTACAGTGACCATCAACGGTGGTAAACTCTCGGGAGCCGCTTGTGGCGATATCTATGTATATGACGCAACAGTAGATTCAAAGGCTCACGGTATCAAGTCGGATGCAGATATTATCATCAATGGTGGCGAGGTTTATATCGCTGCTTCGGAGGATGAGGGTAAGGCTTTCAAGACCGACTTCGTGTTCGCCGTAAACGGTGGTTCGGTAATGGCCATCGGTGGCAAGAAGAGCACCCCATCGGTTGAATCAACACAGGGTTTCAAGGAGTATAAGGATGTTGTTGTTCATGGTGGCACCACCGTTACCTACGACGGCGTTTCCTTCACCGTTCCAGCAGAATACGAGAACACCGGTGCAAAGGTGATGGTCTCAGCCGAAGGTCTCTGATTCACTTCTATATAATATAATAAGGTGGGAGCTGAGATTTCTTCCTGGCTCCCATCTATTATGAATTTTTAGTTCTGTTATACCCCAATCCAATGAGTAAATACATAGATACTGTCAAGAAGAGTTTCGCCAACCTCAACTGGTTCGAGTCGTTGCTCCTCCTCTCCATCCTCTCTCTCGCAGTGATGTCGTTCGTCATCAAGAACGATTTCAGTGTCAATGCGTGTATAGCAGCCGTGGCAGCCATCCTCGGTGTGTTCTGCGTAGTGCTCGGAGCCAAGGGAAGCATGGCAAACTGGCTCTTCGGCATCGTTGAGGCATTCCTCCACATATACATCTGTTTCTGCACACATATCTACGGCGATATGCTCCAGCGCCTTGTCTATAACCTCCCGATGCAGTTTGTAGGCTGGAAGAAATGGAGCAAGCGTGAGCGTGATGACCATTCCGGCATCATCCAAACACGCTATATGACATGGATGCAGCGTTTCATCACAGTAGTGAGCGTCATCGTGGCAACCCTCGTTTTGGGATTGTTCCTCATGAAGTTCGGTCCGTGGCTTATCAGTGTCCTTGTGAACCTCTTCCCTGATATGGAGTTCAAGACACTGAAGATGGACTATGACACTCCATCGCAGCTCTGGCTCGACTCGTTCACCACCGTCATGTCAATCGTTACGATGTGGGTATCGGTGAAAGCCTTCGTCGAGCAGTGGTACATGTGGCTTATCATCAACATAGCCTATATCGCCATGTGGCTCATGTCCGACTCGGCATTCTCGTTCATGACAGTAGCGAAATACAGCGTCTATCTCATCAACTCGTTCTACGGTATTTACATGTGGAATAAGTTGTCAAAGTAAAATACCCTCTAAATAATAATAGGGCGGCCGTAAATGGTCGTCCTATTATTATGCCTATATGATATCAAT
>JAUNIK010000356.1:1610-2343 GCA_030523505.1 Prevotellaceae bacterium
GTCCGTTTGTCCGAATATTAGAGTATTCAAATCCCTCCCCATCATGGGGGAGGTGCCCGAAGGGCGGAGAGGGTCTAAAAAATCCCCGAATTCCTTCTGGAACCCGAGGATTATGGTTGTCTTTAGTCTGGCTGTACCCAGCCCGCGAATCTTTCGATTACTTACGAAGACCAAGAGCCTTTACGATAGCACGGTAACGGTTGATGTCACGGTCGTAGAGGTAGTTGAGGAGTGCACGACGCTTTGCTACGAGCTGTGTCAGTGAGCGAGCTGTCTTGTAATCCTTGTGGTTCTTCTTCAAGTGCTCTGTGAGGTGCTTGATACGGAATGAGAACAGTGCAATCTGGCTCTCTGCTGAACCTGTGTCAGTAGCGTTACCAGCCTTGCTGAACTGGCCGAAGATCTCGGCCTTCTTAGCTTGATCTAAATACATTTTTTTATAATAGTGATTGATGTTAGACATCACATCCTTCGCTTGCGGTTCGTCCTATCACTATCAGCCGGCGCAAACTCGAATGCGGCTATCCTTGCGGAAAAGCGAGTGCAAAGGTACTAAAAAATCTTGACACCCAAAACCATCCGCCCGAAAAATTCAAGTTTTTACGATTTTTTAATTAAATAAATCAAGTCTTCCGCCCAATTCGCACGTATGCACAATTAATGTGCGCGTGTTTTTCTCTCGTTTCGTGTTTTTTTTGTAATTTTGCAAAAAATATACATGGTGGTAAATTCC
>JAUNIK010000356.1:2373-3373 GCA_030523505.1 Prevotellaceae bacterium
TGATGAATTATGCAGGATATTAGAAATATTGCGATTATAGCCCATGTCGACCACGGCAAGACTACCCTGGTTGACAAGATGATGCTCGCTGGTAAACTGTTCCGCAGCAACCAGCAGACTGGTGAACTGATGCTCGATAACAACGACCTTGAGCGTGAGCGTGGTATAACCATTCTTTCCAAGAATGTGTCAATCAACTGGAAGGGTACAAAAATCAATATCATCGACACCCCGGGACACTCCGACTTCGGTGGTGAGGTGGAGCGTGTGCTCAACATGGCCGACGGCTGTCTCTTGCTCGTCGATGCTTTCGAGGGACCAATGCCACAGACTCGTTTCGTGCTCCAGAAGGCTCTCGAAATCGGTTTGAAGCCTATTGTTGTAGTCAATAAGGTGGACAAACCAAACTGCCGTCCTGAGGAGGTTTACGAGATGGTGTTCGACTTGATGTTCTCGCTCAACGCAACCGAAGACCAGTTGAATTTCCCTGTTGTCTATGGTTCGGCAAAGAACGGATGGATGGCAGAAAACTGGAACGAGCCAACCGATAATATCGAGTATTTGTTGGACAAGATCGTTGAGGTCATCCCTGCTCCAGTACAGCTTGAAGGCAATCCACAGATGCTCATCACATCGCTCGACTTCTCAAACTATACCGGTCGTATCGCTGTGGGCCGTGTTCATCGCGGAACCCTTCGTGACGGTATGAATGTATCTATCTGCCATCGTGATGGCACCGTTGAGAAGACCAAAATCAAGGAGCTCCACACCTTCGAGGGTATGGGCCATCAGAAGACCGACAGCGTTAGTTCGGGTGATATCTGTGCAGTGGTTGGTCTTGAGCGTTTCGAGATTGGTGATACCATCTCCGACTTCGAGAATCCAGAGGCACTGAAGCCTATCGCCATCGACGAACCAACAATGTCGATGCTCTTCACCATCAACGACTCACCATTCTTCGGCAAGGAGGGTAAGTTCTGCACCTCACGCCATATCAACG
>JAUNIK010000357.1 GCA_030523505.1 Prevotellaceae bacterium
GCTTCAAAGCGCGACTGAATTTTTGTCTACTCATAATTTTTTTTTCTTTTTTTTTCTCTTTATGAGTCAACCTATTTCAGTACAAGACAAAATAACAAAATGGAGATTTGAGGCATTGCCTCATTGAGCTAAAACTGCTCAGTTATATAATAATGTAGTAATCTCAGACGTAGCACCTGAAAATCTCAGACTATAAAAAAAATAATCTGAGACGTGGCGCAGCGGGAGGTGCTACGTTGGAGATTCTTTTAAATGAAGAATGAAGAATAAATAAGTTGCTACTGCGATGTTTTTAATATAAGAGGAGAGGGTCTCACGACTCTCTCCTCTCAAAGTGTTAATCAAATAAAAACCCAAAAAACTACCTAACTTAAATTCGTATTAAACTTTATTAAATGCGAACCGTACTAATTACTATGTGTTGAATCTATTTTATAATTATTCGGCAGTAACCTTGTCAATGTAGTAGCCATGACCTACGCAAAGGAATCCGTCCTGCTCGTTTACAATGTCGAGCATCTCTTGGGTGATCACCAATTCCATCACGCCATCCTCGGTGAGGTCGGTCTTGGCTGTTCCTGGCAGATCAGTCCACCACATGGTTGTCAACTGCATCTGATGGTATTCGGCAGTTGGTTCCAGTGTGTAGTTGATAAGGAGTTTGGTGCCGACACCGAGACTTGTGAATTGCTCTTTGGTGATGAGGTTGAATGTTTTGTTAGGATCGCCGTCGGGAAGTTCCCATGACACGTAGTGATGACCCTCCCAAAGAATATTCTCGGTGATTTCGGGTACCTCGTCAGAGAGGACAATCTTGCCTGCACCATACACCATTCCTTCAGCGTCAACAAGTTTCAGACCATAGGTGCCAAGGGGAAGATTTGGAACATCATATTCCAAATAGTTATCCTCTCCCTTTTCAACAAATGTTGCAGACACCTCTGAGTCACCTATTACAATCTTATTTACCTTGGTCAAGTTCGTTCCATGCATCTTCGCCTTTGAGCCGGGGCGCACCTGAATATTGGTGATGTCCTTAGCGGGATAGGGGTCGTCAGCACACGGACGGACAACAATGCGACCGGTGCGCGAAGTTGACTTGCCCTTGGTCGTAGTGGCTTCCACTCTCAATATGTATTCACCGGCAAGTAGCGGCATGTCGATAGTGAGTCCCTCTGCCACCTCAACATCGTCGAGATACCATTTCACTGTGGTGTGCTCGGCAGGTGTCACTATGACATATGCCTCGAGGTTGATGTCACGGGTGAAGTTCTTGAACTCGCCAGGCTGACCATTTGACCAGTCGGGGAAGTAGGGGTCGAGGATGCGTGGTTCGTCGTCCTCATTGGCTGTTATGAACGGCTCTTCGTCCGATGAACAGCTGGTGAATGTCATGCCTCCAGTTAGGATGAGCATCAACATTGCGAGATAATATATCTTCTTCATAAATCCAAAATTGTCATTTCTCATTTGTAAATTGTCATTTCTCATTTCTCACTCCTTACTCGAAGTTTTGGTCGCTAACGTCCCACCACATGCGCTTGTGCCAGTTGTCGGTGCCGCCCAGGCTCTCGATGGCTGCCTTGTAGTTTTCGCTGTTGTACTTTGCCTCGAGGTTGGGATATTTCAGGCGTACAGGTGTGTCGAAGCCGTCAACACAGGTGTATGTGAAATTGCCGAACTTGGCACGGTCTTGGAGTGCTGGATAGTCGGAGCGGCGAAGGTTAGCCCATGCCTCAGAGGGGTTGGTGAGGTGAAGGATATATGCCTCCTTGTTGATTTGAGCTTTGGGATTGTCGCCGAGGGGATTAGCGGCAATATAGTCGTTGATTTCCTGCTCGGAGATTTTGCCCACGATGTCATAGGTGTTGATAAAATGCATGGCAGCCCTTACTCCAGCCTCATAGTGGCTTTCGGCTGTTCCCCCGACTGCCCATCCCTTGGTGGCAGCCTCTGCAAGCAGGAACTCCACTTCGGCAGATGTGATGAGAACACCGGGACAGTTGGGCTGCTCGAAGGCAAGGGCGAGGAACGGGCGCGTCATGCGAGCGGGATAGTTGCTCTGGTCGTAGCCCTTGTCGGGATAGTTGTTCACAAGCTGTTGTAGGGTAGGAATCTCTGCATTCGACGGCACTGTGGGCCATTGGTCCCACCAAGCAGCACCAGGGTCGTTGGTCTGCACGCCTGTTCCGCCTGCATTTCCCCAAGCGATAATCTCGTCGGTTACATCATAGTTACCTTCAGGCTTTGTCTCGCTGCGTGTGGTGTTGATGTAGTGGCGGCATATCTTGAGAAGACGCGGGTCGTTGTTGTCCTTCAACATATTATATAATGTAGAGCAAACGAAAGTAGGGGATGTCGGGTCCTGACCATAGAGTATCTCGCTTAGGGCGTTGGCACGGAAGTCGAGGTCGCGAGAACCATCATACAGTGTGAATGGAGAGTCCATATACTTGACATAGGCATTCTCGCCTTCGTTGCTGATAATGCCACCCTCAGCTGATAATGCAGCCTCGAACTCCTGCTGTGCCTTGGCCGGATTTACGTCGGATATACGCATTGCAAAGCGCAAGCGCAGGGCATTGGCATATTTTTTCCACAGGGAGGGGTCGCCTCCAAGGCTTGTCACGTCGCCACTGATGCGGTCGGAGCCTGTGCCGAGCTGTGCAACACAGTCGGCAAGCTCGGTGAAGAACCAGTTGTATATGTCTTCCTGCTTGTCGTACTTAGGATTAGAGATGCCCTCGATGAAACCGAGACCAGCCTCTGAGCATGGTACGTCACCATAGGTGTCGGTGAGGATTGACATGAGATACACCCTATGAATGCGCAGGGCGGCATTGGTGTTGGGCATATCCTTTGAGTTGTATATGGCATCTACGAGGTTCTTTATGCCAACAGAGTAGTACTGGTCCCAGATAAGGCGCATCTGGTCGTTGTCGGGATTTACCGCCCCGGCATAGAATGACACGTTCCAACCACCGGCATAATACTGGGTGAATCCCGTGATGTAGCTGCGGTAGGTGTCCATCAGTCCGAAGTCACCGTAAGTCTGCAGCAAGGCTGTGGTCAGCTGGGCGTTAGGGTTGATTGTCGGCGACTTGGTGTCGTCGGTGTTTACACTCTCCATGTGACTGTCGCTACAAGCGCAGAGTGTGAGGAGTAATGCGAGGATCAAGCCCCCGCCCATCCTCCCCGCGGGGAGGTGCTTGAATATGTTTGTCATTTTCATAACTTCTTATTAATTTAATTCTATTAGAACTTCACGTTAACATTAAGACCGTAGCTGCGGCGAGAGGGCAGCGAACCATATTCGAGTCCCATACCTGATGTGTTGTATCCTGAATCGGGGTCGATGTTCGGGATATTC
>JAUNIK010000358.1 GCA_030523505.1 Prevotellaceae bacterium
AATACAATTATGGATCCAATCAAAAAACTTTTCGCAGAAAAACTGCTCGGTATCAAGGCTATCAAGTTACAGCCAAACGAACCATTCACATGGGCTTCGGGTTGGCGTTCACCAATCTATACTGACAACCGCAAGACTCTGGCTTACCCAGAAATCCGTTCTTTCGTAAAGCAGGAGTTGGTACATCTCATCCATGAGCATTTCTCTGAGGCTACCGCTGTGGCTGGTGTTGCTACAGGTGCTATCGCTCAGGGTGTTCTCGTGGCTGAGGAACTGCAGCTGCCTTACTGCTATGTTCGTCCAAAACCAAAAGATCACGGTATGGGTAACCAGATCGAGGGCACCATCCCTGAAGGTTCAAAGGTTATCGTTGTCGAGGATCTCATCTCTACTGGTGGCTCTTCTCTCAAGGCTGTCGATGCTTTGCGCAAGGCAGGTTACGAGGTTATCGGTATGGTGGCAAGCTACACCTACGGATTCCCTGTTGCCGAGGAGGCATTCAAAGAGGCTGGCGTGAAACTGATCACCATCTGCGACTACGACGCTACAACAGAGATTGCTGCTGAAATCGGTTATATCAGTGCCGAGGACATCGAAGTTCTTAAAGAGTGGCGCAAGAGCCCATCAACTTGGAAGCAGGAATAATATGAAGGAATCAAGCGAAATCAAATACATCAACGCTCCGGTAGAGCGTGTCTATTCTACATTGGCAAACCTCGAGAATCTGCGTCCACTCATTGAGCGTATACAGAATGATGAGACCGTCCGCGAGAAGATTCGCGAGGCTGGCCACGAGAGTGCTATCGAAAGTCTGCAGAACATCGCACTGACCAACGACAGCATTGGTGTGCAGGCTCCTATGGTTGGTACTATCAGCATGCGTATCATCGACCGCGAGGAGGGCAAATGCGTGAAGTTCGAAACCGAGCAGTCGCCTATCAAGGCAAACCTCTGGATTCAGACTCTCCCTGTCACTGCCGACCAGTCGAAGATGAAACTCACCATCGATGCCGACATCCCGTTCATGCTCAAGGCAATGGTGGGTAGCAAACTCAAGGATGGCATCAACAAGATTGCCGACACTCTTGCAATGATTAATTACTAATCATATGTCCCCTTCCTCCCCATTCTTGGGGAGGCTTTACCGCAGTAATAATGTTCTGTTCCTCCCCATTCTTGGGGAGGCATAAAAATCAGCAACTAAATGGATGAAATAAATAAGAATGGTAACACCCATCAGGCTTCCTCTCAGGGAGTCCTGCAAGGTGCGAAATTATGGTCGAAAGGCTATGACGTGAATAGCGAGATAGAGCGCTTCACCGTGGGCAAAGACCGCGAGATGGATCTCTATCTGGCCAAATATGATGTGCTCGGCAGCATGGCGCATATCACAATGCTCGAGAGCATCGGACTTATCGGTAAAGAGGAACTGCCTATTCTTCTCCGCGAACTCCGCAGCATATATGACATCTGCGAGCGTGGCGAGTTCGTCATCGAGGAGGGCATCGAGGATGTCCACTCTCAGGTGGAACTGATGCTCACTCGCCGTCTGGGCGACATGGGAAAGAAAATCCATTCCGGTCGCTCGCGCAACGATCAGGTGCTCGTCGATCTGAAACTCTTCACTCGCGATGCACTGAAAGACATCGTCAACTGTGTCAACGACCTTTTCGTTGAGCTCATCAAGAAAAGCAACCAGTACAAGAACATTCTGATGCCGGGCTATACCCATCTCCAGATTGCCATGCCATCGAGCTTCGGCTTGTGGTTCGGAGCTTATGCCGAGTCGCTCACTGACGATATGCTGTTCCTGCAGGCTGCCTACAAGATGACCAACCGTAACCCATTAGGCTCGGCTGCCGGATATGGTAGCTCGTTCCCACTGAACCGCCAGATGACCACCGACCTTCTTGGCTTTGACTCGATGAACTATAATGTTGTCTATGCCCAGATGGGACGTGGCAAGACCGAGCGCAATGTGGCGTATGCACTGGCTTCCGTGGCTGGCACCGTGGCAAAGATGGCGTTCGATGCTTGTATGTTCAACTCGCAGAACTTCGGTTTCGTAAAACTGCCAAAGGAGTGCACCACCGGTTCGTCTATCATGCCTCACAAGAAGAATCCTGATGTCTTCGAACTCATCCGTGCAAAGTCCAACAAACTCCAGGCTCTGCCACAGCAGGTATTGCTCATCATGAACAACCTCCCTGTGGGCTATTTCCGCGATCTGCAGATGATAAAGGAAGTGTTTCTCCCGGCCTTCGAGGAACTGAAAGACTGTCTCCAGATGGCTGCCTATATCATCAACCGCATGGAGGTAAAAGAGGATATTCTCGACAACCCAATGTACGATCCAATCTTCTCTGTCGAGGAGGTTAACCGCTTGGCTGTTGAGGGCATGCCATTCCGCGATGCTTACAAAAAGGTAGGTCTCGACATCGAATCAGGCAACTTCACACCCGACAAGGACATCCATCACACTCATGAAGGTTCCATCGGCAATCTCTGCAACGATCGCATAGAAGCATTGATGAGCAATATCCTCGATGGTTTCTGTTTCCACAAAGCCGAATCCGCCATCAGCGCTCTGCTCACCGTAAATGCTTAAGAAAGAAAATATCGGTCCCCTTCTCCCTCATTGGAAATATCGGTCCCTTTCTCCCTCATTATTGAGGGAGCCCCACCTTCGCCATCGTCATCGTTATGAATCTTTGTTATCGTTATCGTCATCGTTTACATCACCTCCCCCTTCGGGGGTTGGGGGGCTTCCTCTTGTGCTTCCTTTTGGGCTGCACCAACATCTCCGATGAATACTGCCGTTGTCCATGTTATGTGCTCATCGACAATCAACTCCACAACGATGCCACACTCGCTTCAGCAATGAACCCGATGGCACCCGGCACCTTCTGCACCATTCAAGAGAAGAAACAAGGCGGTGCCACCTTCTTCAACTGCCGCAATAACCAAGGACAGGAGAGCGACATCAAGTGGACCGCCGTATACGACAGGATGACCATCATCGTCGGCCTTAACAACGGCATCATCGTGGGCTTCGGCAACCTCGACAGCCCGGCCGTGTTCTATGCCTACGACCGCGAGTGCCCCAACTGTTTCGATCCTGACGCCATACCAATGCGAAGCCGCCCACTCACCACCGATGAGAAAGGCCATGCCACCTGTGGTGTTTGTCACCGCACCTACGACCTCAACAACCGAGGTTTCATCGCCTCTGGTGAACCAGGCAAACCACTGACACGCTTTCCCGCCTCCACCACCGGCCCCTACGGAGTACTCTCAGTTAGATAAAAACGCCATCACTAGCATCGCGATTCACTAAGACTTTGTCTGTTTCACTAGCGAAGCG
>JAUNIK010000359.1 GCA_030523505.1 Prevotellaceae bacterium
TCTCGGGCTGGAGCATCTTTGCCGAGAGGATGGCAAAGTCGCCTGTACCTGTTGCGATGTCGAGCATCGTCTTTGGTGCAAGTGACTTGAGTTGTTTGATGGCCTTGTTACGCCAGTATTTGTCGATGTTCCACGACAGGCGGTGGTTGAGGGTGTCGTATGACGGAGCGATGTTATCAAACATCTTCTCCACCAGTTCGCCCTTCTCACCAGCACCGTCGTAAGGTTTTATCTGTTCCTGCTCGTACATTTATCGGAAGTGTTGTATTCGTTCTTTTTTCTTATTTAGAACTTCATTGCCTTGAGATAGCTTGCTACATTCTGCTCGATACGCGCAGCAATGTCCTCGCCAGCCTCTTCCTTCTCGAAACGCTCACCAACGATATGCTCGTAGAGTTCGATGTAACGGTCAGAAACGCTTTCTGCGTATTCATCGGTAATCTCTGGCATCACCTGACCAGGCTCGTTCATGAAGTTGTGGTCGATGAGCCACTGACGAACGAACTCCTTTGAAAGCTGGCGCTGTGGCTCACCCTTCTCGAACTTCTCCTCGTAGCCCTCAGCATAGAAGTAGCGGCTTGAGTCTGGAGTGTGGATCTCGTCGATGAGGTAAACCTTACCGTCGCGCTTACCGAACTCATACTTTGTGTCAACAAGGATAAGTCCCTGCTTTGCAGCGATTTCCTGACCACGCTGGAAGAGCTTTCGTGTGTAACCCTCCATTACCTCGTAGTCTTCTGCAGATACGATGCCCTGTGCAATGATCTCTTCCTTCGAGATGTTCAGGTCATGACCTTCATCAGCCTTTGTTGTAGGGGTGATGATTGGTTCTGGGAAACGCTCGTTCTCACGCATGCCCTCTGGCAACTTCACACCACAGATCTCGCGAACACCTTTCTGATAGTCGCGCCATGCAGAACCAGTGAGGATGCCACGGATGATCATCTCTACGCGGAAACCTTCGCACTTCAAACCAACGGTAACCATTGGGTCTGGTGTAGCGAGCTTCCAGTTTGGACAGATGTCGCTTGTTGCATCGAGGAACTTAGCAGCAATCTGGTTCAGTACCTGTCCCTTGAAAGGAATGCCCTTTGGCAGGATTACATCGAATGCTGAGATGCGGTCGGTAGCAACCATCACCATTACATCGTCGTTAATGTTGTACACATCGCGCACCTTTCCGTGATACACGCTCTTCTGTCCTTCAAAATTGAAATCAGTTCTTGTTAAAGCTTTCATAGTTCGTATATAATTTTTATTTTGTTGTTTCTTCCTGTTTTGCTGCCTCACGAGCGGCTTTCTCGTTCTTTTCCTTCTGCTCGTAAGCCTCGACGATGCGTGTCACGAGTTTGTGGCGGACGATATCCTTCTGGTTGAGGTTGATGATGCCGATCCCCTCGATACCATTGAGAATGCTAATCGCCTCCTTCAATCCGCTCATTGTCTGGCGCGGGAGGTCGATCTGTGTGAGGTCGCCGGTGATAATCATCTTTGTGTTCCAGCCCATACGGGTGAGGAACATTCTTATCTGTGCAGTGGTAGTGTTCTGCGCCTCGTCAAGAATGACGATGGCATCGTTGAGTGTTCTACCACGCATGAATGCCAACGGGGCTATCTGGATGATGTCCTTGTCCATCATATCCTGCAACTTCACTGCTGGTATCATGTCCTGCAAAGCATCGTACAATGGTTGCAGATACGGATCAATCTTCTCACGCATGTCACCTGGGAGGAATCCGAGTTTCTCGCCGGCCTCAACGGCAGGGCGTGAGAGGATAATGCGCTTGGCGGTCTTCTCCTTCAATGCCTTCACGGCGAGGGCTATGCTGAGGTATGTCTTTCCCGAACCGGCAGGACCAACGGCAAACAGCATATCGTTCTGCTCGAAGGCGTCGATGAGTTTCTGCTGATTTTCCGAGCGCGCCTTGATGGCCTTGCCCGACATATTATATATCACGACATCCTTCGACGCGTCGTTCTTTGGTTGCTTGCCTTTGATGATATCAAGGATGTCCTCGTCGGCAATAGTGTTGTATTTCAATATATGGCGACGCATGTTTTCAATGTCCTCTTCAGCCTTGGCAATATCTTCTGCACTGCCTTGGATTCTGATGACATTGTCGCGTGCTACAATTCTAAGTTTCGGGAACAAAGATTTGACCATCTGCAGATGGCAATTATTGACCCCGTAAAACATCACTGGGTCAATATCTTCGATGACTATATGCTTTTCTATCAATGCGAAATATGTTTGAAATTTAGTGGGA
The DNA here is from genome assembly GCA_030523505.1 of Prevotellaceae bacterium. Lineage (GTDB taxonomy): Bacteria > Bacteroidota > Bacteroidia > Bacteroidales > Bacteroidaceae > Prevotella. The sequence goes on from JAUNIK010000359.1 coordinate 2,268, forward strand.
TTATAAATCCCCTTTTATTATTTTTGGTGCAAAAATACAAAAAAAATAGCAATTGTGCAAGGATTTTTGGGACTTTAGTGTGTAAAGTGGGATTTATTTGTTACCTTTGCGGAAAATTGGAACGTGTAAAACGTCTTATCGTTAAAATATGAGTAAATTAAAGATATCGCCAAAAAGATATATTCAAGGTTTTCTTGTCATTGTTTTAATCCTCGGATGGGCTCGCGAACTGTCACCGTCACTGTCGTATAATGCCGACCAGAAAGCATCAGCAGATTCGCTTGCTACGGTCGTGAAAGATTCACTCGAAAAGGTGCAGGCATACAATGATTCCATAGCTGAAGTTGAGCGGTTGAAGGCCGAGATGAGGAAGCCTCAGACAGTTAAAAATACCGATGAAAAGGCAGAAAATAGCGTTTCGGCCGATAATCGCAAGGTCGTGGAACTGAAAAATGAACCGGGCTTTGTGCCTCACCGTCTTTATTCGGTGTGGGGCAACCGTGGCGGTTCGTTCAAGGTGGCTTTTCCTGATGACAACGAAACTCAGCTGGTTGCTGCAAAGAAGAACGGCGTGGAGGTTGTGAAGAGTCGCGAGGATGCAGAATTGCGTAAGGATGAACTCGTGTATGTAGGTGCTAATCCTTATTATTTCGTTGACGACCTGAACAACAGTGTGCCTTACCTGGTACCAAAAGCAGCCGTTTTGATGCAGGACATCGGTAAGGCATTCTTCGATTCGTTGCAGGTTAAGGGTTTCCCATTGCAGAAGTTGGTTGTAACGAGTGTTCTCCGCAGTCAGGAGGATGTAGCGAAATTGCAGAGGAGAAATCAGAACGCTACTACCCAGAGTTGCCATCAGTATGGTACTACCGTTGATATCGCGTATAATCGTTATAAGGTTGTAGCAGATCCAGAAGGTGATGCTCGTCGAGCAGTTTCAAACGATACACTGAAATGGATTCTCAGTGAGGTTCTTTACGACATGCGCCAGCAAGGTCGCTGCTTCGTAAAGCACGAAGTAAAGCAAGGTTGCTTCCACCTTACTGTAAGATAATTTCCGCATTATCGTCATCATCATCGTCATCGTTATCGTCATC
>JAUNIK010000360.1 GCA_030523505.1 Prevotellaceae bacterium
CTTCTTAGGATAGTTGGTCATGATGACAGGCTTCTTGAAGTATTCCTCAACGAGGAAGCGCTCATGCTCAGAAGCGAGGTCGTCACCCCACTCACATGGGAACTCAAACTTCTTGCCGTTCTTGATTGCCTCCTGAAGAATCTCAATACCCTTTGTATATGGCAGACGAACGAAATCCTCCTTCAAGACACCCTCAAGACGAGCAATAAGTCCCTTGTCGATCATCTTGTTCAAGAACTCAAGGTCGTCCTTGCAGTTATCAAGAGCCCAACGAACACAGTACTTGATGAAGTCCTCTTCAAGGTCCATAAGCTCAGCAAGATCCATAAATGCAACCTCTGGCTCAATCATCCAGAACTCAGCCAAATGGCGTGGAGTATTGCTATTCTCAGCACGGAATGTAGGACCGAAAGTGTAGATTGCACCAAGAGCTGTTGCACCGAGCTCGCCTTCCAACTGGCCAGAAACAGTAAGAGATGTCTGCTTACCGAAGAAATCGTCATCATAGATGATGCTACCATTCTCGTCCTTCTTGAGGTCGTAGAGGTTCTTTGTTGTAACCTGGAACATCTGACCAGCACCTTCACAGTCACTTGCAGTAATCAATGGGCTATGGAAATAGAAATAACCATGCTCATGGAAATAGGTGTGGATTGCCATTGCCATGTTGTGACGGATGCGCAATACAGCACCAAAAGTATTTGAACGAGGACGAAGATGAGCAACTGAACGGAGATACTCCATTGTCATACCCTTCTTCTGAAGTGGATAGGTATTGTCACAATCACCAAGAATCTCGATATTCTTAGCGTGAACCTCGCTCGCCTGACCAGCAGCAGGGCTCTCTACAAGCACACCTTCAACAGCGATACATGCACCTGTTGTGATACGCTTGATTGTTTCGTCTTCGAACTTCTCTACATCACCAACAATCTGGATGTTCTTGATTGTAGAACCGTCGTTCAAAGCAACAAAAAACACTTCCTTACTGCCACGCTTTGAACGAACCCAGCCTTTTACACAAATATCAGCACCAAAATCAGTACACTTCAGTGCATCAATAACCTTAGTTCTTTTCATTTATCTTGTATTTTGAATTTCAATATTAACGCCCTCTCCTCTCTTAGCGGAGGAGAGGGCGAAAATCCAATCTTTTATTCGAATGCACCCATGCGGAGCATGTCTACTTCTTTCTCTGTGAGGAAACGCCAGTCACCACGGCGAACATTCTTCTTTGTCAAACCGGCAAACTGAACTCGATCCAACTTTGTAACATGATAGCCCAAAGACTCGAAGATACGACGTACGATACGATTGCGACCACTATGGATCTCAATGCCTACCTGACTCTTATCTGTTGGCGATGCATACTCGATTGCATCTGCATGGATTTCACCATCCTCAAGCTGGATACCTTCTGCAATCTGCTCCATATCTGCCTTTGTAAGGTTCTTGTCAAGGTAAACATGGTAAACCTTCTTCTTGAGGAACTTTGGATGTGTGAGCTTTGATGCCAACTCTCCATCATTGGTGAGGAGAAGCACACCTGTAGTATTGCGGTCAAGACGACCAACTGGATAGATACGCTCAGGGCAAGCATCCTTCACAAGATCCATTACAGTCTTACGCTGCTGTGGATCATCGCTTGTTGTTACATAGTCCTTTGGCTTATTGAGAAGTACATAAACCTTCTTCTCAAGTGAGATTGGCTGTTCGTGGAATACGACATGATCAGTACGGAGAATCTTTGTACCGAGTTCTGTTACAACCTCTCCATTAACGGTAACAACACCTGCCTGGATGAAATCATCAGCCTCACGACGAGAGCAAACACCAGCATTAGCAAGGAACTTGTTAAGACGGATTGGCTCGTTTGGATCAAGATGATCTTCTTTGTACTCAATACGCTTCTTCATGCTATACTTAGCATTTGGATCATAGCCTGCACTGTGCTGGCGACGGGAACCACCCTGCTGAGGACGCTGCTGGAAACCATTTGGACGATAGCCGCCTTGCTGTGGGCGTGGACGGAAACCGCCCTGCTGACGTGGCTGATAACCACCTTCCTCACCTTCCTGATTGTAGCGTGGACGGTAGCCACCCTGCTGTGGACGCTGCTGATAGCCACCTCCGTAAGATGGACGATAGCCACCCTGCTGGCGAGGCTGGTAACCACCCTGCTGACGAGGCTGATAGCCACCTTCCTGTGATTCCTGCTTATAACGAGGACGATAACCGCCCCGCTGGCGTGGCTGATAGCCACCTTCCTGACGAGGCTGATAACCACCACGTGACTGATAATTTGCACGAGGCTGGTAGCCACCCTCACTGTTATATCTTGGACGGTAGCCTTCCTGACGTGGTTCCTGAGAATGTAATCCACCGAAACCATCTGGACGGAAGCCTCCTTCCTGATTGTTCTGGATACGAGGGCGTGAAATACGAGGACGAGAAGAATGGCCTCCCTCCTGATAATCACGACGATAACCGCCTGCTGGGCGAGTTACTCTTTCATAGCGCTTTGGCTCTGCATTCTGATTAGCAGACTGCTCTTGTTCGTTAAAATTGTTTTCTGTATTCATTTGAAAAACTGTTTTAGTGACCTCACGGCCGTAATTAATAAATGTGTGATTCCTTAAAAAATAAATACTAATTGCAATTAATAATCTTTACTTTCTAAAATAATGCTTTGTTTAATGAATGATTTTTTAAATTAAATACCTGTATAATTACTTGGTGTGATAGCCATCAGCTCGGCCTTCACACTGTCGCTAACATTCAATTCCTGGATAAATGCATGAATTGTTTCTTCAGTCATCTTTGTATTAGTACGTGTCAACGCCTTCAATGCCTCGTAAGGATTTGGATAAGCCTCACGACGAAGGATTGTCTGTATTGCTTCTGCAACAACAGCCCATGTATTATCAAGATCCGCACGAAGTGCATCCTCGTTAAGGATAAGTTTACGCAAGCCCTTCAAAGTGCTCTGAATTGCAATAACAGTATGTCCGAAAGGAACACCAACATTGCGAAGAACAGTAGAGTCTGTGAGGTCACGCTGAAGACGACTTACAGGTAACTTCATAGCAAGGAACTGAAGAATTGCATTTGAAATACCAAGGTTGCCCTCAGAATTTTCAAAGTCAATTGGGTTTACCTTGTGAGGCATTGCACTTGAACCTACCTCACCAGCCTTAATCTTCTGCTTGAAATATTCCATTGAGATATACATCCAGAAGTCACGATCAAGGTCTATAATAATTGTATTGATACGACGAAGAGCATCAAATACAGCACCCATGCAGTCATAATTACTAATCTGAGTTGTATACTGCTCACGCTCGAGACCTAATTTCTCACTAA
>JAUNIK010000361.1 GCA_030523505.1 Prevotellaceae bacterium
TCATCGACAATGCCATAAGTGCTGTGCAAAGAGCATAATGGCTGGTCTTGTACTCACCCTGACTGTAATAGATGAGATAGAGCATATAGGCGGTGAAACCGAATCCGTAGCCGAACTGCTCCACCAGAACACAGAGGTTGATGACAAGCAGGTTGTGTGGCATGGCGAACGACATATAGACATACACCAAATCAGGCAGTGTTATCGCCATCACCATTGGCCAGAGCCATCGTTTCAATCCATCCTTGCCGGCAGCCATTCCTCCAAGGATTCCTCCGAGGGTAAGACCAACAACACCGACAGTACCCTGAACGAGTCCGTACTCCTGTGGCGAAAGACCGAGACCGCCATTATGCACAGCATCGATAAGGAACAAGGCACTGACCTTTGCCAGCAGACCTTCCGGCATACGATAGAACAGCATGAAGAGCAGTCCAACAACCACCTGTTCCTTATGGAAGAATGTACGGCAGGTATGGGCGAGTTCATGGAGGATAGTGCTGTAGTTGATATTTTCGCGTGGCTGGTCCTCATCAGGGCGTGGCAGTTTCATGTTATGCCAGAGCCATAGGGCAATGAAGATACCGGTGACACCGTAGAACATAAGGCTCCATGAGAATTCGATACTGTTGCGGAATATTACCTGCAGATTGCCGGCAATCATCACAAGCACTCCCTGACCGAAGATTGTTGCCAGTCGGTAGAAGGTGGAACGGATTCCCACAAACCATGCCTGATCGTGCTGCGAGAGTCCGAGCATATAGAATCCGTCGGCAGCGATATCGTGGGTGGCACTCGCAAATGCCATCACCCAGAAGAAGAACAACGTGCCTTGCAACCAGAACGAGGTCGGTATGGTGAACGCCACACCGCCGAAGGCAGCTCCGAGAAGTAGTTGCATGGTGACAATCCACCAACGCTTGGTTCTCACCACATCAATGAACGGGCTCCATAGGGGTTTGATGACCCACGGCAGATAGAGCCACGAGGTGTAGAGGGTGATTTCCGCGTTGGACAATCCAAGCTGCTTGTAGAGCACAAGCGAGATGGTCATTACAGCCACGTAAGGCAATCCTTCGGCGAAATAGAGCGAAGGAATCCAAGTCCAAGGATTCTTACCAAATCTTTCTGATTTCTGCATCTTTATAATAATGTGTTAGTATTTCTTTATAGTCATAACCTTCGGCTCCCATCACGGCGGCTCCTATCTGGCATAGCCCTACCCCATGGCCCCAACCGATGCCGGGAAAAGCCCACCCAAGCCCTCCCAAAGAGGAGGGATGTTTAATAGTCTTTACTTCAAAATTGGAACTATAGAGGCAGGTTTCGCTCAAGGCTTTGCGGATGGCGAGTTCCTTGCCGATGATGGTCTCGCCGTTCTCGCCAACAATCTTCAATTGCCAGATACGACCACTCTTGCCTCGCTCCAATGGGATGATGTCGGTGATAAGGCCTAAGCCTTTATGCAACTTACGTTCTATGAGGTCGGAGAGTTCTTCCTGAGTGTATTCCACACGCCAATGGAAAAAGTCGCGTGTCTGCTGGTCGTAGTCGTTGAGCACCTGTGTGAGTACTGCGGCATTCTCGGTATCGCAGAAAATGCTGCCATCAGGACGGGCATCACGGATGGAACGGAGGTAAGGATAGTCCTTGTTCTCCCAACAATAGCGGAACTCCTCGGTCACTCCACCGCAACATTTCGAATAGCGGGCATCGCAAATCTCACCGTCATACATCAGCACCTCGCCACGGGTTTCCTCGATGGCTTGCTCAACGATAGGGTTCATCTTGTCGGATATGCCCTGATAGCGTTGACAGCAGTCGTCGGAACATACATCAAACAAGGTATGCGGAGCACTGCCGAAGAGCAACCATGAACGACTGATGACGGCATGGGCTTTAAGCAGTTCGAGACTCGAAGTGGCCGACATTTCACTGGAAATGACACTCTTCAGGTACTTCTCCACCGACAGGCGGTTCACAGTCCATTCCTCACCGGAAACAGGATCCACCTTATATAATATATCACCCTCATAACGGAAGGTGCGCTTCTGATCCCAATGGAAACCGATTCCTATGCGTACATCATCTATTATGGTTGTTCCGTCGTCCGCAGGTCTGCCAACAAGGCGGCCTTTGGAGATGCCCACATCCACCAACGGTTCGCGGCCCCAGCACTGGTTGTAGATATCCGTAAGCAGAGGGGCGGACATCTTGTTGAAGTCTTCTTCACGAGCCAATGGCACTACTCCAGCAAATTCAAGAGAAGCCGGCGATATCAGTACTTTCTCATCGCCTTCGGCTGAATATTGCCATGGGCGATGGCACTTGCGGTTGACAACCCACCAGTGAATCTTCCCTTCTGACATCCAGCAAAGGATATTACAAAAGTCGGATTTGCTGAAGTCGATTTTTAGGTTGTCGGCATCGCATTTCTGCACACCGATGGTCTTCCACACAGCCTCGCTCCAACTGGTGAGAGGTACGAGGTTCTTAGGTACTGCCTGAAAGTGGAAATGATCGGGCGCCGATGCTCCGGAGCACGCTCCGTTGAAGAATACAAGGAAACCCTCGAGTTCGCGAGCCATATATACCATATCATGAAGGCGAGCCTTTGTCATAGTCTGGCGAGAATGCTCGGAATTGATGATGGTGAAATGTTCTGGGAGTATAGGAAAAGGATTTACAGAAAGCAAATAGTGATATTGGCTTTCCGTTGGGTGTATTTCTATGTCGTGCTGTTCAGCCGGACGGTTCTTGCGACAGAGGAAACAAGGACGTTCCACCTTACCGGCGGTGACCTTTGCTGTTGCCGAGCGCATTCGGGCCGGATTGAACATCAGGGTATAGTCGCGCCCTTCGATGGTCACCGTCTTCCGGCGTGCCTCATCAAGGTCGGCATATCGCTTTGCGCAATCCTGCCAGTCGTCCAACTGCCAACTGAAAAATGATTTTATCTCTTCCTGGGTCATTGCTTTCGCTGGTTTTTAGCGGCGAGATAATCTCACCGCACTGGACATTTATTTCATTCCCACCTATCAAAGAACCAATCACTTCATGCGGGCCTTAATCTCGATGGTACGCAGACGGTCCTTATAGAGGTTGTTCTTGTTTATCTTTTCTACGCTGAGGGCGGCGTCGGAGTTGCCTTCCCAACGGCGGCAGAGGTACAGTTCATCAAAGATGCGACCAATGCGATACTGGCGCGAGAAAGCCAATCCCATAGCATAATCCTCACCATAACTGGTGTTTGGCAACTGCAACTCACGGAGCAACGGAGTGAAGAATGCTCGCGGAGCACCAAGACCATTGATGCGCAGAGCATTGTTAGGACCATTCTCGTCGGTCCACTCAGCATGA
>JAUNIK010000362.1:0-1998 GCA_030523505.1 Prevotellaceae bacterium
AGTAGGCAGATGGTATGTCGTGAATGCAGATAGTGTGCTGTATGTTTGTCCGCAAGACAAGACTCTGATACTTGCCTATAGTGACATGTCCTACAATCATATTCTGATCAAAGATATTCCTGCCGCAGCTCTGCGCAAATTGCGCGAGGAACTTCACGAATCGCCAGAGACACAAAAAGTCTTCCTTGGCAATGAAGACCAAGAATATTGGTTTTACCCAGATGAGATACTCTATGCGAAGACTGAAGCAGGAAAGAAGCAGACAACTGTTTTCTGTATGAATGGGCAGGAATATGTTGTCCCCTTTAGAATCGGCCAAGTTCACATGCAGCTCAATAGGCTGACCAAAAGCAGTCGTTTGGAAGATCGTCCAAGCAAGAGTTGTATTGTTTCTTTGGGACGAATAGATATGTGGCATACCAGCCCACATGCTCTTGCCCTTCTTGACGCCAAGGGTTACTTTCATTATGTGGAAGGATTGTCAAAAGAGGCATATAAGAAGTATTACATAGACTATGTTGAACGCCTTCCAAAAAATGAGGGACAAGGATTTACTCATAACTTCATGGTGATGCCTGAATATCCCTTGTCACAAGCTCCTATTTTCCGCGGATGTTGGTTGGACGATGTTGACTTCAGTGCAGTATAGCGAAGAGATGCCTTGAGCTAAATAATCAGAACGCAATTTATAGAGCGCTACTTTCTTTTTGAAAGTGGTGCTCATTTTGTTTTTGTCAGTTCGCGTCCGGACAAAGCATTTGATGGAAAGGGAGAGCTTATTCTTTGTTCTTGAAAAATAAATACTCTATCTTTGCAAAGTCAAAACAAATAAACGAATATGAAGACAGCATTTTCAACCCCAACCATCGGCCAGCAGATCAAGGCTGAACTCGTCAATCAGGGTATCTCGATCACCGACTTTGCCCGTAGTATCAACTGCTCACGTCCCAACGTGCATGACATCATGAAGCGCTCAAGCATTGACTGCGAACTGCTGATGCGCATCTCGCGTGTGCTGCATGTCAACTTCTTCAAGCGCATGAGCGATCAGATCGATCTGGAAATGGCAGCTTGAACAGAAACACTGTTTTTACACATTAATAATAATATATAAACTCAAATTATGAACGAGAATACTACTACCCATACCTCTGCAACCGCACTGGAGCAGATCCTCGAGCTCTCACGTAACTCGAACTTCTCAGAAGATTTCATCCTGGCTGTTGAGCCATACGTCGCCTATCTGCAGCAGCACTTCCATTTTGATGGCACCCCTAAGGAGATCGTTATCCAGTACGTTATCCTTGCACTCGCTATCGAAGAGGATGGTACCATCACAAAGCGTGACGTTGCTCAGCATGCTGACATTACCAACATCTCAATGCTCGGCTATGCTTACCTGATGGAGAAGATGCGTTCTATCAATGTACTTCGACATAGCGGCACACACCACCATGGAGAGATGATCATTGGCTATTCGGTCACCCCAGACTGCCAGAAGACTGTGATGGATAACTCTCAGTTTACACCTTGCGATTATTCCAAGTGGAACAGCATGCAGGTCCTCTCTCAGATCAACCGCTGGCTCTCGATTACTGACAACAACAGCGATTACTATGATATGATGCTCGAGAACATCTCGTATCTGTTGGATAAAACCCAGCACCTCGACCTTTCTCAGCAGCTGCTCAACCTGGGAGTAGATTCACATCGCCGTGTGTTCTTTCTGACAGCTGCCTGCTTCCAGATTATCCGTGGTGCTCGCTTCATCGGTTCTAGACAGTATGCTGACATTATGGAGGAATGCGTCAACTTTTGCTCGATCTGCGAAGACATTGACAATGGTACAGATCCGCTGGTGACACTCAACCTGCTTGAAAACGATACAACCGATGGCATCATCGATTGCGGTGATTATCGCCTTACGCAAAACGCACTGACTACGGTGCTCAAGGATTGCAGCTACAACATCTTGAGTCGCCAGCGTAACCGCAGCGG
>JAUNIK010000362.1:2008-3348 GCA_030523505.1 Prevotellaceae bacterium
AACAGCATGATCGCCCCTGAAGACATCACTCCCAAAACCCTGTATTACAACGACCGAGAGTGCGAGCAGGTGTCACGCCTCCGTGATATGTTACAACACGAACGCTATCAAGAGGTAGAGCAGCGCCTCAAAGAGTCGGGGCTGCGCACAGGATTCTGCATCCTGCTCTATGGCAACAAACCAGGAACGGGTAAAACAGAAACCGTATTACAGCTGTGTCGCCAAACCAGTCACCCCATCATGCAGGTGCGCATGAGCGACATCCGTTCGAAGTGGGTGGGCGATTCTGAGAAGAACGTACAGGCCATCTTCGACCGTTATAAGACTCTCGTGGCCGATAGCCGCAAGCAAGGCACTCCGTTGCCTGTGCTGTTGCTCAACGAGGCAGATGCCTTGATGGGATCTCGCCGCACCAGCGAAGACATGTCGTCGGTCGATAAGATGGAGAACACGATGCAGAACATTATCCTCCAGAATATGGAGGACCTGGACGGCATCATGATTGCTACCACGAATCTCACCAAGAACCTGGATCGCGCTATGGCTCGTCGCTGGATCATGACCATCCACTTCGATGCTCCATCGCAGCAGGCACGCGCCAGCATCTTCCGCTCGATGCTGCCTGAACTTGACGAACAGCAGTCAATGCTCTTGGCTGGAGAATTCTCCACATTTGCCGGTGGCCAGATTGAGAACGTCACGCGTCGCTTCAAACTCGAATCGGCACTCTATGGCACACCCTTTGACCTCGAAACGCTCCGTCGCATCTGCCGCGAGGAAGGCATCGATACAGAAGGCCCACGCTCCATTGGTTTCAACTAAGGGAGGCGTGGTGCCATCAATCTTTACTCATCAACAAATACATTTTTCTATATATGATCAACAACGAATTCACTCGCTACGCCACCTTTGGCGCTGGCATCAATGCCAATGTCCTGTCACAGTATATGAATGCTGTCAATCAGCAGCTCTCACCCATGCAGACTCGCATGGGAGGAATCATCAACCCATCCATCATCGAGGAACGCCAGCTCAATGTTACACAGATGGACGTCTTTTCGCGCCTGATGATGGATCGCATTATCTTCCTCGGCACGGAGATCGATCAGCATACCGCTAATGTAGTACAGGCGCAATTGCTCTTTTTGGCAGCCTCACAGCCAGAGAAGGACATTACTATGTATATCAATTCGCCTGGAGGAATTGTCTCGGGTGGTCTTGCCATCTACGATACAATGCAATACATCCAGTGCGATGTACAGACCGTGGTCACCGGAATGGCAGCCTCGATGGCATCGGTGCTGCTTGCTGCTGGTACTCCAGGTAAGCGCTATGCTTTG
>JAUNIK010000363.1 GCA_030523505.1 Prevotellaceae bacterium
CAGTGTTGCGGTACTCATCGATGAACTCGTCTGTGAACTCTACATACTTGTGATCAACGAGACCACCAGGACCCATAAGGAAGCCATAGAGCTTGCTGTCCTTATTGAGAGTCTTTACACCGTCGTAGAGACCAGAGATTACATTGTGACCACCAGGAGCCTGACCACCTGAAAGAATGATACCAACATTGATTGGCTCGAGAGTCTTAGCCTCGCCAGCCTCGAATGTGATAACAGGCATACCATAGGTGTTAGGGAACATAGCCTTGATTTCATCCTGGTTGCCAACTGACTGTGTAGGAGCACCCTCAACTGCTACTACTGGGCCCTGAAGAGCCTTTGGAAGCTTTGGCTGATAAGCAGCACGAGCTTTCTGCAATTCACTTGTTTTCATTGTCTTTAAAAAGAGTTTTTTAATATGTTATTATATAATCGTCCGAATACTTCTTATTAAAAATAAGGTGTATGCATAATATACCACTTACAAAGTTACAACATTTCAATGGAAAACGAAAAGAAAAATGCAAGAAAACTTAAAGAAAACATTTTTTAGCATTTATTTTTCGCAGAAATTGTTGGGCTTTCATGTTTTTTGTGTATCTTTGAAGCCAAATAGCCGATTCCTTGTCGCAAGGATAGGACAATATCACTACATAAAGAAAATCTTAAACCGTAAATAGATAAAGTTATGGCAAACAAAAGAGATTTAAAGCGTAGCCTGAACTATTCATGCAGTTCGCTTTTCGCAGAGTGTGTGGCAGCTTACATCTGTACTGAGAAAGCAGATCACAACACTGTCGATGCAACATTGACCAGCATCCTTCGTGTACACAGCGACTTCGTTCGCCGTGTTTCACACCCAGAGCCTGGTATGAAGGCAAAGGACTACTACAAGCACCTGGTTACAGATTTCAACAAACAAGCTTCGGAACTGATTGACCAGATTGAAGCATTAGGATAAGAGAGAAAGTTATGAGAAGATTCTGGAAATGGATGTTATACGATGTGATGGGTTGGACCAAGGAGGTCACAGAGACTCATCCGGATAAGTATATAATCTGTCTTGCACCTCATACAAGCAACTGGGACTTCATCATGGCTATGCTCTACAGGTGGGCGGAGGGCTTCCGTACCTGTTTTCTAATGAAGAAAGAATGGTTCTTCTGGCCATTGGGCTCGATATTCCGCTATCTTGGTGGAATACCAGTCTATCGCTCGAAAACCACAAGGATGTCACAGCAGCTGGCAGAAGAAGCCAAGAATACACCTGGCTTTGCACTGACCATTACTCCTGAGGGAACCCGATCGCTCACCGACACATGGAAGCGCGGATTCTACTTCATTGCCTTCGAGGCTGGCATCCCTATCCTACTCTATGCCCTCGACTACAACAAGAAACTGATCTATTGTACCTGCACATTCATTCCTACCGGCAATGTGGAGGCGGATATGGCAGAGATAAAACAGTATTACAAGGATTTCAAGGGTAAGCACCCGGAAAAATTTGCAATCTAAATTAATTGTGAGAAAGGGATACACATTATTTATATTATTAATATTTACTTTGAGTCTGTCGGCTCAAAGTATTCATAACATCAAGAATGCATGGAGTGATATTGAATATGATATTGCTCCATGGACGCGTAATATTTCACGTCCAAACAAGATTCCGCATGGATTGGATGGCCGTCACATCTCACTTTGGGCAAGCCACGGACGATACTATGATCAGGACAAAGGTTTCTGGAAATGGCAACGCCCTCATTTGTTCTGTACCACGGAGGATCTGTTCACACAGACTATTGTCTATCCTTATCTCATTCCAATGTTGGAAAATGCTGGTGCCAACGTGTTTACTCCACGCGAGCGTGACTGGCAGAAACAGGAGTGTATCGTTGACAACGACTACTGCTATCCTGGTGGAACTATCACAGTTCTTCCTCGTAGCCAGAACGAGGATGAGGTGGCTGGTTTCAAGATGCACGCGGGTGAATATCGCGATGGTGAGAGTCCGTTCGGTGCAGGTTCTGCCTATGCAGTAAAGACTGCCAAAGGTCGTGCTGTCACATTCTTCCGATACACCCCATACATTCGTGAGGCTGGACGGTTTGCCGTATATGTCACATACCCTAAACTCGAAGATGCTGTAGATGATGTGCATTATATCGTGCATCACAAAGGACGCGAGACTGAGTTTGTTGTAAACCAGAAAATTGGTTATGGCACATGGGTTTATCTAGGAACATTCGATTTCGATGCAGTAAAGAATGGAGAACAGGGCGATGACAACTGTGTTATCATAAGTACAGAATCCAAGGATCGTGGACATATCGGCATTGATGCAGTGCGTTTCGGTGGTGGAATGGGTAATATCAGTCGTGCTGGAATGCTGAGCGGCTATCCTCGTTGTCTGGAAGGTGCTCGTTACTATGGCCAGTGGGCTGGTGCTCCATATAAAGTTTACAGTGATAAGGAGGGCATCAACGACTATGGAGATGATATCAATGTACGTTCACTGATGACCAACTGGATTGGAGGTGGTTCGCCTTATATGCCTGACAGTGTGGGACTTGGCGTGCCTATCGAACTATCGTTGGCAGTTCACAGCGATGCTGGATATCAGGAGGACGGACGAAGTGTTCATGGTTCGTTGGCTATCGCTACTACCAATTTCCACGACGGAATGCTCCAGACTGGAGTGAGTCGTCAGGTTTCATTGGAATTGGCGTCTCGCCTGCTCGATAATCTCACCAACGACATGTCGCGTGAATTCGGTTCTTGGGGCAAGCGTTATCTTTGGGATCGTAATTATTCTGAAACTCGTCTGCCGGAAGTTCCTTCGGCAATTATTGAGACATTGTCACACCAGAGTTTCCCAGACATGGCTATCGGTCAGCACCCATACGGTAAGTTTGCTATCGCACGAAGTATTTACAAAACCGTTTTGCGTTATCTATGCGAGATGCACGGCAAGAAAGCCATTGTGCAGCCTTTGGCTCCTACTGATTTCCGCATTGAAATGGTTGGGGCAGATAAGATTCAGTTGCAATGGACTGGCGTTGAAGATGCCCATGAACCTACAGCAAAGCCAACCTCATACAATATCTACACATCAATCGGTGACCGTGGTTTCGACAATGGACAGAATGTGTCGAGCACAGTTGCTGTGATGAGGCTTCAATCGGGCGTGCAGTATAACTTCCGCATAACAGCGTGCAATGACGGTGGCGAGAGTTTCCCTACAGAGACTCTGTCGGCTTACATTTCACCAAGCGGCGGAAAACCAATCCTTGTGGTAAACGGTTTCCAGCGTCTTTCTGCACCTTACATTGTTGACAATG
>JAUNIK010000364.1 GCA_030523505.1 Prevotellaceae bacterium
AGTCTCGGAGTACTGATAATGAGACTGTACGATGGTTATGCGCATAGCGTGAAGTCGCACATGATGCACGAGGAGAAGACTCTGTTTCCTTATGTTGAGAAACTGCTTGACGGGCAGAAGGCTAACGATGCATTGGTGGAACCGTTCTCGAGACATCACGGTCAGATAGACCAGAAGTTGAAGGAACTGAAAAATATCATAATCAAGTATCTGCCGGCTGACGGACTGAGCAACAACAAACTGATGGCTACGCTTTACGATATTTATAATTCGGAGCGCTGGATTTCGCAGCATGTTGAGATAGAGGATAAGATATTCATCCCTGCTATCAGACTGTTGGAGAGACGCTGCCGACAGAGTGATGTGAGTCAGAAGATATCGAACATGATAGCTGGTGGTGGTGAACAGCAGGAAGCGTTGTCGGAGCGTGAGAAGGATGTCATTGTATGTGTGGTACAAGGTATGTCGAACAAGGAGATTGCCGACCATCTGTGCATTGCCACGAATACGGTGATAACCCATCGCCGTAATATCGCGAAGAAGTTGCAGATACACACCCCTGCCGGATTGACTATCTATGCTATTGTGAATAATTTGGTGGACATTAAATCCCATTTCCCCGCATTGTAAGGAGGATTATACCCACATCAGTTCTGCCATGATGTCGTCGCTCACGTAGAGACCTTCACGCGTGAGGTGAAGGCGGTTGTCGGGGGTGAGTGCAAGCAATTGGCGGTCGATGAACTGCTGGGCGTTGCGCAACAGAAAATCGGCGTTCGGACAGTTATTGAGCGATATACCATCACTTGTGCGTAATGCGGTGGTAATCAAATCATTATAATGTGTTTGCTTATCTATGAGTTCAATCTCTGCAGGAATGACTCCGGCAGAGATTTTTTCTATATATTCCTTCACGTCGCATACATTCCACTGACGTGATTTCCCATCGTAGGAATGGGCTCCGGCACCAAGACCGAGATAGTGAGTCTCATTCCAATATGATGAGTTATGACGCGAGCGGAATCCAGGGCGCGCGAAGTTGCTTATCTCATAATGCTCATAGCCAGCGAGGGTGAGGCGGTCGATGAGATGATAGTACATACGACGGCTCAGTTCCTCATCGATTTCGTTTATCTCCCCCCGTTCGAGCATGGCGTAGAGTGGGGTACCTTCCTCGTACATGAGACTGTAAGCAGAAATATGCTCCACATCGAGCGATATGGCCTCTTCGATGTCGTGCTGCCAATCTTCCATTGTCTCGTCAGGGAATCCAAACATCAGGTCGATGCTTATGTTCTGTATGCCAGCCTGACGCAGGATGCTGACCGCAGTGCGAGCTTGATGGACGGTATGACGACGACGGAGGAATCGTAACCGTTCGTCAGAGAAAGTCTGCACACCCATCGACACTCGGTTGACGCCTATATTATATAATAAGGTGGCGAATTCTAGGGTTACATCGTCGGGGTTGCACTCAATTGTAAGCTCGAAGTCCGCTAAGCCCCCCAACCCCCGAAGGGGGAGTGGAAGGATACACTTTAACAAGCGTTGAAGGTTTTCGGGCGAGAGTTGTGAGGGAGTACCACCACCGAGATAGATAGTCTCTATGGGTTGATTGGAGAGATAGTCATGGCGTAGGGAATACTCTCGGATTAAGGCATCGACATACTCTTTCTGCCACTTGTGAAGGGTTGTGGAGAAGAATCCGCAATAGATGCATCGTGATGCACAAAAAGGTATGTGAATGTATATTCCTGCCATTATTTTCGCCTATAATAATGCAAAATTACTAATATCTTTTAATTTTCTTGTGTTTTTTGCTTAATTCTTTTGGTTCTTTGCGATTTTTTGTCTAACTTAGACGGCAGAAATGTGAAGGCAGGCTTTTATGCGTGCTTTTCTACATAATCCAAGAAACAATATTATAAACCTAAACCTATAACAGTTATGAAAGTTTATCAAACTGAAGAAATCAAAAACATTGCCCTTTTGGGTAATGACGGATCTGGTAAGACAACCCTTACCGAGTCGCTGCTTTTCGAAGCTGGCATCATTAAGCGTCGCGGTCGTATCACACAGCAGAATACGGTCAGCGACTATTTCCCTGTAGAGCATGAGTATGGATACTCAGTGTTCTCAACTGTATTCCACACAGAGTTCAACGGTAAGAAGTTGAACATCATCGACTGTCCAGGAGCTGATGACTTCGTTGGTCAGTCGTTGACAGCACTCAATGTGACAGATACAGCTATTCTGCTGTTAAATGGCCAGTATGGTCCAGAGGTTGGTACACAGAACCACTTCCGTTACACAGAGAAGTTGAAGAAGCCTGTAATCTTCCTCGTTAACCAGCTCGACTCTGACAAGTGTGACTACAACATGGTAGTGGAGCGTCTCCGCGAGAACTATGGCCAGAAGGTTGTTCAGGTTCAGTATCCTTTGAACGAAGGTCCTGGTTTCAATGCCCTCATCGATGTTCTTCTCATGAAGAAGTATTCATGGGGTCCTGAGGGTGGTGTTCCTACTATCGAGGATATCCCAGAGGATGAGTTCCCAAAGGCAATGGAGCTTCACGCAAAGTTGGTAGAGGCTGCTGCTGAGAACGACGAGGAGTTAATGGAGAAGTTCTTCATGGAAGAGCCTCTTTCTGAGGACGAGCTCCGTATGGGTATCCGCAAGGGCTTGGCTACACGTTCTATGTTCCCTGTATTCTGCGTTTGTGCAGGTAAGGACATGGGTGTTCGCCGCTTGATGGAGTTCCTCGGCAATGTTGTGCCTTTCGTAACAGACATGCCTGCAGTTCGCAATACACGTGGTGAGGAAGTAGCTCTCGACGCAGCAGCTCCTACATCACTCTATTTCTTCAAGACTGCTGTTGAACCACATATCGGTGAGGTTCAGTACTTCAAGGTAATGAGCGGTACCGTTAAGGCTGGTGATGACCTTACAAATGCTGACCGTGGTTCAAAGGAGCGCATCGGTACTATCTATGCTTGTGCTGGTCAGAACCGCATCGAGGTTGCTGAGATGAAGGCAGGTGATATCGGTTGTACAGTGAAGCTGAAGGACGTTAAGACCGGTAACACATTGAACTCGAAGGATGTTGAGTATCGCTTCGATTTCATCAAGTATCCTAACGCTAAGTACTCTCGTGCTATCAAGCCAGTAAACTCTTCAGAGATGGAGAAGCTCATGGCTGCATTGTTGAAGATGCGCCAGGAGGATCCTACATGGGTTGTTGAGCAGTCTAAGGAGTTGCGTCAGGTTATCGTTCATGGTCAGGGTGAGTTCCACCTCCGTACATTGAAGTGGCGTCTTGAGAACAACGAGAAGAT
>JAUNIK010000365.1 GCA_030523505.1 Prevotellaceae bacterium
ACCATCACGATGATCTTCGCCTTCCAGCATATAGTCAAGGGCAAGCCAAGTATCTGTCATTGAGACGCTCTGGTATTCACCGGTGAAAGTAGGCTGACCAAGATTTGCGGTTGCACGTGTACTCATATTGTTTGGAGAGAATACGTCTGGCTCGCACATCCAATCGTGCTGAGGATCGATTACAGGAAATTCCTTTTGGAACTCTTTTACATATTCGCGCTGGACCGCGGTAGCATGGATCTCTTCTTCCGTGAATCCATATTCATAGTCCTGGCATGAATTCATAGTTATGGCCATGGCTACTGCGGCGATGGCGAGGCTGCAATGATAAAGGGCAGCGTGATGGTGTGTGTTGTTGTTCATAAATTTGCAGTGTTATTGAATTTGACGCTGCAAAGATATGGGGATTGTCTTAATAGTTTATAATGGGAAACACAATACTTCAAAAAAACCTTTTAAAACAAATTCATAAAAGTTATGGATTCGACAATCAGAGGACCGAAGATCCGACAAACAGGGGTTATTTTGGACAAAAACGCCCCTGTTTTGTTACATCTGTCTCTCCAAATGTTTCACAAGCCACATGCGAGGGGATTCGCCTTCCACCTCCTTAAATTTTTGGTTAAAAGCTTGCGCATTGCCAAAACCGCACTCCATAGCCACTACTTCCTGCTTGGCTTCGGGGTTGGCAAGCATATATGATTTGGCCGATTCGATGCGGTAGCGAGCCACCAGCTGGCGGAAAGTCACGCCGTAGATCCGGCCGATGATGAGCGAAAGCGTGGTGCGATTGGTCGAGAGCTGGGAGGCCAGCGATTGAATCGTGAGGCGAGAGTCAAGGTAGATATGCTCTGTCTCGAAAGCCTTGCGTAGGGCATTCACCAGTTCAGGATGTTGCGCTACGGCCAGGTCGGCAGCTCGTCCCAAGGTTACCTCTTCTTCCTCTTCTGCCCCCTCTCCTATTGTGAGGCTCTGGGTCGAAGGGGATGGCTGTACCAACTGCATGTGTGAGAGGGAGCGCAGGGTGAAGCTGGGAGTATCGATGATATACTCCACATAGAAAAGCAGGAACAGGCTGAACGACAAAAGCAGCGTAATGCACACTCCGAGCAGAGGATGATTGAAGAGGAACGAGCGACCCATTCCTGCCAATGGCATCAGCAGGAGGAGTGTCGTGGTGTTGAGCAAGCTGATCACACGGGTGGCATTCGACTCCTGCCCGTGGAAGAAGAAGCGGATTATGTTGCCAAAACGATAGCCTTCGCGACGCGAAACTTCGTAGCTCAGCACGAAGATGAACAGGATATAGGCCAGCAGCACATAGCGATGCAGGCTGGTGTGCAGCTGCATGAAGAGGTGGTTGATCTCGGTGTCGATAGTGGGCGACAGGAAGCCATAGCGGTCAATCTGTTCGTAAAGGAAGGCTACCTGATCGATACCTATTATATAATATAGGAGGAAGTTACCTGCTGAGCAAAAGAATATCGGGATGAAAAGCAGCCAGAGCCATCGCGAATGCAGGAGGCGCTGGCTGTGATGTGCGCTCACGAAGATGGCATCGACGGCCAGGATGGTGAGGATGACAGGGACGTTGAACACATCGAGCAAGGACATGACCCGATAGTCCGTCCCAGGTGAGATATAGAAGGCGTAGGTCAGGAAATAATAGACACACAGCACGAGCAGCACCATCATCAGGCGCTGTGTCAGTACCTTCTCCCTGAAGCAATAGATGATCAGCCAAAGCAGGCTGACAAGGCAGGGAACGAAATATAGGATACTTGCTATTTGCTGCATGTCTGGATTGAGAAAAAAACATCGATCTGTTTTGAAGACCGATGTTTCTGTTTGTCTGGATTATCGACGAATTAGTCCCAGTCATCGTCCGCAGCGGCGAACGTAGTCATGTCAGGAGGTGTTCCGCCGCAGATGCTGATCTCGCGCTTGATGCTCTCTTCGAGTGAGATGAGGGTCTCGGTGCTTACAACACCCGAGATGCCCTGGATGCGATTGTTGAGCAGATCCATCAGGTGCTCATTGTCGCGGGCAAAAAGCTTGCAGAGCATAGTGTAAGGTCCGGTGGTGAAGTGGCACTCCACGATTTCTGGGATTGCCTCAAGGCACTTGACTACCTCGCGGTACATAGAGCCACGCTCCAATCGGATGCCGATATAAGTACAGGTCTGGAAACCGAGTGTCTTAGGATCGACCTTGTAACCTGAACCAGTGATCACCTTGAGTTCGATCAGACGCTGGATGCGCTGGTGGATAGCTGCACGCGAAACGCCACACTCAACAGCTACGTTCTTGCTTGGGATACGAGCATTGCGGGTCACGATGTCAAGAATCTTCTTGTCAAGTGCGTCAATTTTTTCAATGGCCATAATTGATGAAATAATTTTTGATAGTGTTTAATTATTTATTGGTGCAAAGATACTGATTTTTTTCGGAAAAATAATCAACTTGGGCCATATATTTTAGCATTTTGTTCGGTTTTGAGCAATAATTTACGAAAAACGGCGCTTTTCTTTCGAAAAACGCCGCTATTATCATTAGTTTTGCTTACTTGTTGCTTGCCGATTATTTGCCAGCAGGAGTAACCTTGAGGAGCTCAACCTCGAACTGGAGGGTAGCACCACCAGGGATGTTCTGGCCAGCGCCACGGTCACCATAAGCAAGGTCAGAAGGCATGGTGATGATAGCCTTACCACCCTCCTTCATTGCCATAAGGCCCTCACGGAAACCAGCAACAACGCCATTAACGTTGAACTCGATGCTATCGTTAGCGTCGAACTGAGTACCGTCAATAAGTGTACCCTTATAGTTTACGAGCACCTTGTCTGACTCTGAAGGCTGAGCACCAGTACCCTCAGTAACCATCTGGATCTGAAGACCGCTCTCGGTAACAACTACACCTTCCTTGGTAGCGTTGTTAGCCATGAACTCAGCACCCTTAGCCTTGTTCTCAGCGAGCTCCTGCTCCTTCTTCTGCTGCATCTTAACCTGCATGTTCTGCTGGAACTCCTGAAGGTAAGTACGAGCGTCCTCAATGTTCATCTTGAGGTTGTTAGAATCGCGACGAATAGCGGTGATGAAACCTGCGAGGAAGTTGTCGAGGTTCATGATCTCATCAGGAACAACAACATTGCTGTCCTGGAAGTTAGAATACTGGTCGCCGAAAAGAACACCATAGCTGTATGACAAAGAGTCAATCTCACCGTTGAAGGTAGCCTTTGGTGTACCGTTGTTGCATGAAGTAGCGCAAGCCAAAGCGATAACAGCTACCATGCCAAGAATAAATTTCTTCATTTTGTTTATTGTTTTTTAATTGGTTT
>JAUNIK010000366.1 GCA_030523505.1 Prevotellaceae bacterium
CAGGACTATTATAAAGATTATGCTACACAGAATGCCAACACCCTGTTGGAGTTCTATGCCGACTACAACAAGAGCTTCGGCGTACACAATTTGGATGTGATGGGTGGTTACTCATGGCAGCACTACTATAAGAAATATGACCAGTACCAGTATTACAATAATGAGCTTGGCGTAGATCCGAGCAATCTCTATGCGCAAGCACCTACTGACCGCCGCGAGTTTTATCTCGTCTCTTTCTTCGGTCGTATCAACTACTCGTTCGACTCACGCTATTTGCTGACATTCTCTGTCCGCGATGACGCTTCTTCGCGCTTTCACAAGGACAACCGTTGGGGCCTTTTCCCCTCTGCAGCCTTCGCTTGGAACATCGCTGAAGAGAAGTTCATCAAGGAGAGCGACACAACACCTATCTCCAGCTTGAAGCTGCGCCTCGGTTGGGGTCGCACGGGTCAGCAGGATATTGGCGATGACCACCTCTACGACTACATGGCCAAATATACTCAGTCATCTGGTTTGAACATGATGATTCCTATGGGCAACGGCTACATGTACACGCTGGCTCCGAATGCTTATAACCCCAATATCAAGTGGGAAACCACTGAGACTTGGAACGTCGGTTTGGATTTCGGTTTCCTGAATGGCCGTATCAACGGTAGCGTGGACGCTTACCTGCGCAAGACTTTTGACCTGCTGAACTACGTGACAGTGCCGATGGGCTCCAACTTCTCTAACCGCGTATTCTCTAACGTGGGTGATATGGAGAACAAGGGTCTCGAGTTCAACCTGAACGTCATCCCCATCCAGAAGCAGGATATGCGTTGGACCATCAACCTGAACGGTACCTTCCAACGCACCAAGATTGTCAAACTGAACAAATATGCAGATGCTAACGATTTAGGTACAACTACCGGTGCCTCCATGAGCAGCAACGACGGTTACACCTCACTGCACCGCATAGGTTACACCCCCTACACCTACTACCTCTATCAGCAGGCTTACGATGAGAATGGCAAGGCTATTGAGAACGTATTCGTTGACCGCAATGGCGATGGCAAGATCTCTTCCGATGACCGTTATGTGACCGGTAAGAGCATCACTCCGAAGTTCTTCTTCGGCTTTGGCTCGCAGTTCACCTACAAGCAGTGGGACTTCGGTTTCAATGCTCACGGTTCGCTGGGTGGCTATGCGTTGAACAAGATTGCCAAGAACAACGCCACTTCTTACTCTGATGACTATTCGAAGGGTTACATCAACAACCTCTCCAAGTATTGCCTGAAGACCGGTTGGACGGAAGCACTGAGCGAATTCCAGCAGTACTCCGACATGTTCCTGGAGAATGCCTCGTTCCTCCGTCTGGATGATATCAACGTAGGTTACACCTTCGACAAGATTGGAAACTGGGGTGGCAAGATTCGCGTAGGTGCATCGGTACAGAATGTATTCACCATCACCAACTACAGCGGACTTGATCCTGAGCTGACTGCTCTCGACGGTGTCGATCAGAACCTCATTCCGCGTCCCCGCCTCTATACTCTCCGTTTGAGCATTAACTTCTAATCCATAGACAACGTACGATTATGAAAAGATTTATATACAGCATGGCAATCGCCGCTTCGGCACTGACAATGACCTCCTGCCTGGGCGACCTCGACACATTGCCTTTGAACTCTACCGATAAGACGGCTTCAGAGTCATACAGCACCAAGGAAGGTCTGGAACAGGGATTGGCCTACATCTATGGCTCCTACTCATTGGTGAGCCAGAATGACCCGGGTACGTCGGATATCTCCGTGCCCGATGCCGGACAGAGTGAGTTGGTTCGTCAGTATGTCATCCTCAACGAAATGTCGGCCGATGCCTTCAAGTGTACTTGGGGTGACAGCTACATCAGCGAGACGCAGTATGGCAGCTGGACATCCGCTTCCAACTCCGCTACCGTGGCGGTCTATAGCCGTGGCATGGTGACCATTACCCGAGTGAATGAGTATCTGGCACAGACCAAGGACTCCAGCATCGACGGTGTGAAGCAGTTGCGTGCCGAGGCCCGCTTCCTGCGTGCCTATGCCTACTGGATGTTGATGGACCTCTATGGCAATCCTCCCTTTGCCACCGAAGAGAACATCGGCGGTGACTTCCCCACGCAGATAGGCCGTACCGAACTCTTTAACTGGATTGAGGGTGAACTGAAGGACATCATGAGCGGTGAAGAACAACTGCCTGAAAAGGGTACTTATCCTCGTGTAGGCAAAGGTGCCGCACAGGCCCTGTTGGCCCGTATGTACCTCAATGCAGAGGTTTATACCGGCAAGGCCCGCTGGCAAGAGGCTAAGGATGCAGCTGCTGCTGTCATCAATTCGGGTAGCTACAAGCTCTGCCCCGTTTACGAGCAACTCTTCCTGCAAGACAATACTGAGAATGCCAATGCCAATGGCGAAATGATTTTTGCCGTTACTTACGACAGCGACAAGACACAGAGTTGGGGTGGTACGACACACCTCGTTTCAGGTGCCCTGGACGATGCCAACAGCTCGGCTATCGCCGCCTATCTGAACAAGCCCGCCGGCTCGATGATTACCCGCGAGCGCTGGAACGGTTACCATGTGCCCAACGAGTATGTAGAGTATTTCGAACTGAAGGGCGTGGAATGGAACGGCAGCGGTATTGGTTATGACATGGCTGCCAGCGATAAGCGTGCTTTCTTCTCCAACGTAGGTTGCACGAAGGATTTTGCTATCGATGATGTGAAGACCGGCTGGAAATGCTGGAAGTGGTCGAGCCGCAAGTCTGATGGTTCGCTGACCTCTTCGGAAGACTACTCGAAGTTCTCTTCGGCCGACTTCCCCATGATGCGTTTGGGCGAAATCTACCTCATCTATGCGGAGGCTCAGGCCCGTCTCTCCGGCGGTCAGACCAACGATGCTACGGCACTGGGCTATGTCAATGCACTGCGTCAGCGTGCCGGTGTGTCCGTGCAGTCGTATGTAGACCTCGACTTCCTGCTCAAGGAGCGTGCCCGCGAGCTGATGTGGGAAGGTCATCGTCGTGTGGACCTCATCCGTTATGGTTACTTCACTTCCGCCCAGTTCCCCTGGCCCTACAAGGGTGGCGTGCCCAACGGCAAGGTCTCTCTGCCCAGCTTCCGCACGATCTATCCGTTGCTGCTGAGCGACGTGACGGCCAATCCTAATCTGACGCAGAACCCCGGTTATTAATCAACGTATCACACTTAATTGAAATAAAACGATTATGAAACTTCTGAAAAATATCATGTTGTTTGCGGCTGCCCTGGCTTTCGCATCCTGCGATTCCGACATCG
>JAUNIK010000367.1 GCA_030523505.1 Prevotellaceae bacterium
CATGTGTCGCTGTGCTGCCACGGCCCTGCCGTTATAATAAAGCAGATTACGCAGAATTATCTTTCTGTCGTTGGTGAACTCGCCGAAAGGCACACGCAATATATCATTGATGTCATTATTGCCAATCACCATATCCACATCAGGATACTTATCCACCAAACGGATCATCTCCTCCATGCAGTCGGGAGCGATTGAATCGTCGCTGTCAAGGAAATAAACATAGTCGCCTTTCGCCACGCTGATACCTGTATTGCGTGCTTCCGACAAGCCCTTGTTGCATTCGTGATGCACAACCACAAATTCCACCTTCTTTTCCTTCGACTCGTCGTTGCGATAGGCGTCGATCCATTTCTCTGCGATAGTCATCGAACTATCGGTGCCTTTGTCATCAACAAGTATGCATTCCACTCCATCGGTTACCGTTTGATTGGCAACGGAGTCGAGGCATTCCACAAGATAAGCCTCAACATTATAGATTGGTACTATCAGCGAGATTCTGCAATTCATACTCAATGCTTTATTTTCTTCAAGAGCATATCCTTCAGGTAGTAATAGCTCTCGTTGTGGAACACCACAGACATTGTCAAATATAAAGACAAGCCGACTGCTATCTGAAGTGCTATCAGGACATACAGGTTGAGTGGAAGATATCCCACAAGGAACACCACCACAGCCATCACCACACTCATCAGCACATTGCTGCTCACATCTTTCGCCTGCTGACGGATGGAATAGTTCAACACACGCTTGTTTGGCCACATGTTGAACAGGCATGCTCCTATTGAATATAGAGTCTGACCGGCGGCTATAGCCAGCGGACTGATGAACACCGTCACTGCCAGTATCGACAGCATGGCAACACTCTTGCCCGACTCCAGTTTCATCACGATGTCTGTTCTGCCCATTGCAGTGAGGGCTTCGATATTCATGTTGCCCAAGAGCAGGAAACAATACATTACACAAATAAGCTGCATGAACGGCACTGCCGGCATCCATTTCTCTGTGTACAGAGCCAAAACAATATTCGACGACATGGCTGCAAGTCCCAGCATAGCGGGTGTCAGCGCATAACTGCTAATCTTCATTGTTCGGCTCAGGGCGTTCTTCACTGCCTCGGTATCGTCCTGCAGTTTGGCTACAGCAGGCAGGAACACCGACTTCACCGTAAGGAACAACTGACTGTAGAATATGTTTGGTATTCCTTCACCACGATTATAGTACGCCAAATCGGCTGCAGAGTATTTGATACCGATGGCATAGCCACGCATCTGATTGCTCACGGTACCGATAATCGTTGCCACCATCTGGCGCCACGCAAAGGCATACATACCTGTGAAACGCGACCAATAGAACTTTAGACTTGGATGCCACGGAACAACCACAGACAGTGCTATGGTTGTGGCGATGGTGAGTGTCATGCTTTGGCCAACCAATGCCCATACGCCCCAACCGGTATATGCCATTGCAACACCGACGATGGCTGACAGGACGGTGCCGGAGAACGACACATAGAACAGTTTCTTGAATTGCAGGTGGCGACTGATATAGGCGTTCTGCACTCCCGACAGCGAGGCAATGATGGTGTTCAGTCCAAGCACTCGCAGAACAGGACAAGCCAGATCGTTGCCGAATGCTTTGGCTACATATGGCGCCGTAAGGAAGATTATTGCATAGAATATCAGTGCAAAGACAAGTCCTGCGACATATATCGTCGAGAAGTCCTTGTCGTCGGCGTCTTTCTTTTGTATTAATGCAAGATGCAGTCCTCCGCTCAACACTACATTGATGAGGAGCATGAACATTGAGGAAAGGGCTACAATGCCGAACTCCTCCGGCATGAGAAGACGGGCAAGGATGACAGATACTACGAAGTGTATTACCTGTCCGAAGAGTTTCTGTGCTAGTTGCCAAAAGAATCCAGCAATGGCTTTGCTCTTGATGTTGCTTACTTCTTGAGCCATTTTGTTATCTTATTGCGAAGATGAACATAGCGCTCGAGGTTGCGCGAATGTGGGAGAATCTCGTGTGCTCGCTTGAGTTCCCAACGGTAATATGCCTGATAGCCATAGTCCGACAGGCGGTAGGCTTTCTCCTTTGGTTGTGAGAAGATATTATCGAAGAAATCCCACAACTGCTGTTTGAAGTTCTGGTAATGCTGACCAGCTATGAGCCAAGGCTCGCGCAACTTGGCCTTGTACAGTTCATCGTTGCTGTCGAGGGCTTTTATGTAGTCAACACAGTCTTTTATCGAATCGTAATCGCAGAGGTTTACTACCGAAGCTGGGTTGAAGTCCTTTGCCAGCAGTCGGTTGCCCCAATAGATTGGAATAGTGTTGACTGCCATTGGTTCCATGATTTTTTCAGTGGTATAGCCGTCGTAGCAACTGCTTTCAAAAGCGATATTAAACTTATACTCAGCCACGAAAGCCCGCTTGTCCTCCAGATATCCACCGCCCATATTGTTGAGATAGCGACCAGCGGAATCTACCTTCTTGTATTCACAGAGAGCATGGAAGAAATCGGTGCGCACTGGGTCTGCCCTACGGCCGTTGCTTACCACAAACGAACAGAACTTTCTGTTGGTCAGCGCATCGAGGTCAAGCTGCGACTTGTCTGACGCGAGAACTACGTCATAGTCTTTTCTCAGACAATACAACGGCAAACGGAGATAGCGATCGCCGAAGGCCAGATGGTCAAAACCAATGGCATAGTCGCATGTAGCGAAGTTTGGCGTGAGATTTTCGCCATAGAACATAATCTTCACTGCATCGGGATAATCAAACTGCTGCATCCTGCGCAGAGGGGTTCCGATGACATAGTCTGGATTGCTGTCAACGAGTTCTATATCGAATTTCTCCTGCAATATCTCCAGCAGTCGCTGTTCCTCCTGAAACAACGGCTTATGGATAAACTTGAGTCGGATATGTTTGGTGGTCATCTATTACAGTTTTATTAGCTTTCTAAAGATGGTGTTGTTGATTGCATAGCTTATCAAACAGCAAATGATTGTTGTCGCAACAAACGCCAGGACATCGAACATCAATACCGTTGCTGTGGTTGTTGGGACTACAAAATATCGGGCTATCAACGGGATGCAAACACGCAGGACATCAATATGGAAGAGGTAGAATATCAACGAACTGCGGCCTACTGATTCCAGAAAACTGCAATGGTTGATTATCTTTGAGACGTACAGTATGAACATAGTGCCCGTTATTGCCAGCAAAAGATGGAGGGGTATCTGCCATACAGAGAAATTTATCCATGTTCCGGCTATGCCTGGTGTTATGCCGTTAATCTTCATGC
>JAUNIK010000005.1 GCA_030523505.1 Prevotellaceae bacterium
TCCCTTCGCTCGGCCCAAAGGGACGCTTTCATTAAGAAAGAACTTCTCATAACTTCCCAAGCGAAGCGATAACTCCTCTTAACTTCCAGAACTTCAGTCATATAGTTATTATGGTACTTCTACGAAATCATCGATATCATCATCGCTGTTGAAATCATCGTCGATATTATAATCGATATAATTCACCGAGTCGGCAGCCGAGAGCATTCCGTTGCCCACCTTGATGATGATGGTCTTGCTCACAGGTATCTTATCGCCTGCCTGACGGTCGTGTCCATCGACAGTGACACCGTAAACCCAGTCTTTCTCGCCAGCGACAAACTGTGGCATACCCACCTTAAAGCCCATAGCCTTGAGTTTAGCCATAGCCTCGCGCTGCGAACAGTTCTCGACAATGTCGGGCAGTGTGAGCACAGGGGTGCTTGAAGCGTTCACCACAAGATTGATCACATGACCACTCTTCACCATGGCTCCGGCTTTCGGCGACTGTTCAAGAATGCAGTCGGCTGGCAGTTCCTTCACATAACCGGTGTCGCTGACAACGACATCGAGTCCTTTGCTCTCGAGAATGCTGCGAGCCTCGACCATCGATTTGTGGTGCACATCAGGCACATCGATAGCCTCGCCATGATGGGTGTAGATGTCGAGACCGAACTTCACGCCGACCACAAGCAGGATGCACACGACACCCATGGCGAAGATGTTCCACCACAGATAGCCGCTACGGAATTTATCTACAAATTCAGACAATTTCATAAAAGTCGCAATGTCTTAATAACACAAAAAGCAGCTATCAGACCGTTATAGACTGATGCTGCTTCTTGTCGTCGTGAGTGACGAACCTATAGCAAGAAATAATTACTTGCCGTGGTTCTCGCTTGATACAGTGAGCTTCTTACGGCCATGAGCGCGGCGATTGTTCAATACGCGACGACCATTCTTAGTTGCCATTCTCTCACGGAAACCGTGCTTATTTACACGGCGGCGGTTGTGTGGCTGAAATGTTCTTTTCATCTTTCTATATTTATTTAATTAATTTGCATACGATTTACGGAAATGATTCTGCAACCATTCCAATTCGGACTGCAAAATTAGTCATTTCTTTTGAAATAACCAAGAATTATTCAACTTTTAGTCACTTTTTCTGCATTTTTTCCATATTTATCAAAGATTATTAGTAACTTTGCACCATGAAAACGCAGATTATTTGCTTTTTGCGTTATAATGAAACTGTAAAAAATCAAACATTAAATTAAGATAAAGTATTATGATTGGATGCGAAGACATTAAGAAAGGTGTAGCAATCCGCATGGATGGTTACATTTGGGTGTGCATTGATTTCCAGCACATCAAGCCAGGTAAGGGTAACACTGTAATGCGTTGTAAGTTTAAGAATGTAGTTGACGGACGCGTACTTGAGCGCACATGGAACGTTGGTTTCAAGCTCGAGGATGTTGTTATCGAGCACCGCGACTACCAGTACCTCTACAAGGAGGGCGAGGACTTCATCTTCATGAGCCTCGAGACTTACGAGCAGGCTCCTATCGCTAAGGACCTCATCACTGGTGTTGAGTATATGAAGGAGAATGATGTTGTTACTGTTGTAAGCGATACAACCGACGGTACTGTACTCTATGCTGAGATGCCAATCAAGACCAACCTCCGCATTGCTCACAGCGAGCCAGGTATCAAGGGCGATACAGCAACAAACACATTGAAGCCTGCTACTCTTGAGACAGGTGTTGAGATCCGTGTGCCTCTCTTCATCAACGAAGGCGACCTCATCACAGTTGATACTCGTGACGGTAGCTACGTTGGTCGCGTAAAGGAATAAGACTATTCCCGCACTGCGGACTGTAAATAACATAGCGGAAAGCAAAGTAGGTCCGCCCTGAGAGAAAAGGGAGGAAAACTCCTTTGCTTTCCGTTTTTTCGTTTTCAGAAGGTTATCCGTATAATTGTCAAAAGCAAATGCGTTACTCCATCATTGTTCCTGTATTCAACCGTCCCGATGAGGTGGACGAACTGCTCGAGAGCCTTACCCACCAGACTTTCCGCGACTTTGAGGTTGTCATCGTCGAGGACGGAAGCAGCATTCCCTGCAAGGAGGTGTGTCAGAAATATGAGCAGACACTGGATATAAAATATTTCGAGAAGCAGAATTCCGGACCGGGCCAGAGCCGCAACTACGGTGCTGAGCGTGCCAAGGGCGATTTCCTGCTTATCCTCGACAGTGATGTGGTATTGCCGGAAGGATACCTGATGGCCATTGAGGACGATCTGAACCACGAGGACGCTGACGCCTTCGGTGGTCCTGACGCCGCTCATCCTTCGTTCACCGACACCCAGAAGGCTATCTCCTACTCTATGACTTCGTTCTTCACAACGGGCGGAATACGTGGTGGAAAGAAGAAACTGGATAAATTCTATCCTCGTTCGTTCAACATGGGCATCCGCAAAGAGGTCTATGAGCGTCTTGGCGGTTTCTCAAAGATGCGCTTCGGCGAGGATATCGACTTTTCCATCCGTATATTCAAGGCTGGTTGCCGTTGTCGTCTGTTCCCAGAGGCATGGGTGTGGCACAAGCGTCGCACCGATTTCCGTAAGTTCTGGCGACAGGTGTACAACTCGGGCATCGCGCGCATAAACCTATTTAAAAAATATCCGGAGTCGCTGAAACTGGTGCATCTGCTGCCAGCGGTATTCGTATTGGGCGTAGCATTCCTACTCATTGTTTTCCTGATTGGATTGGCAACCTACTGCTACGGAGAATACAAACTTAGCAACTGGGCATGGGATTGTGCTACAATCCCGATGGGCATAATATACAAGGGTCAGCTGACGATGATATGGGCTCTTGTCCCATTGATTCTTTATTCGGCGATTATCAGTATTGACTCTGCAATTCTGAACAAGAGTCTCAAGGTGGGACTCCTATCCATCCCTGCTGCCTTTGTGCAACTCGGTGGTTATGGATGCGGATTCCTCTCTGCATGGTGGAAGCGTTGCGTCTGCGGCAAGGACGAGTTCCAGGCTTACGAGAAGACATTCTATAAATAAGGTGTACTTATGGCAGATAGAATAAGCATTGCAAACTGGGCAGAAGAGGATCGCCCGCGTGAGAAGCTCCGCGACCTTGGTGCCAGTCTGTTGTCGAAAGCCGAACTGCTGGCTATCCTTATCGGTTCGGGCACACCAAAGAAGAGTGCCGTGGAACTGATGCAGGATGTGCTCCACGACTGTGGCGACAGTCTCAACACCCTCGGAAAGAAGTCGGTGCGCGACCTGATGCAGTACAACGGTATCGGTGAGGCGAAGGCTATCACCATCCTTGCCGCCTGTGAACTGGCAAAGCGCCGTTCACGTGAACAGGCTGTCCAGCGCGAGGACATGAGTTCCGCACGACAGATCTATGACTATATGCACTCGCACATGCAGGACCTCGATGTAGAAGAGGCGTGGGTGCTGTTAATGAACCAGAACTGCAAGCTCATCAAAGCCCAGCGACTATCGCATGGCGGTATCAGCGAGACGGCTGTCGATGTGCGACTGATTCTCAAGGAGGCTATCCTCAACAATGCTACGATGCTGGTACTTTGCCATAACCATCCGAGCGGCGGCACTCATCCGAGCACCGATGACAATAAATTGACAACTCGTGTTAAAGCGGCATGCGACACGATGAGGATTTATTTCCTCGATCATGTCATCGTCACCGATGGCGATTACTACAGCTACCGCGAAAACGGAAAGATATAAAAATTGCTAAATTGTCCAATTACCACATGACTCAAGAAGAAAAACTTCATATTGAAGAGCGTATCGTAGAGGTTCTGAAGACCGTTTACGACCCAGAGATACCCGTCGATATCTATAGTCTTGGCCTTATCTACAAGATCGACCTGCAGGACGACGGCACTCTCGATGTTGATATGACGCTCACAGCCCCAGGCTGTCCGGCAGCCGACTTCATCATGGAGGATGTACGACTGAAACTCGACACCCTCGAAGGTGTGAAGTCATCGAATGTCAATCTGGTGTTCGAACCAGAATGGGATAAGTCAATGATGACAGAAGAAGCCAGAATCGAACTCGGGTTTGATTAAGTGATAAAACTATGAACAAACAATGGCAATCCAACACCTCCCCTCGGGGAGGTAGGGAGGGGGTCGGACCTATTTACTTCATATCCGATGCTCATCTTGGTTCCTGGGCTCTCGAACATCGCAGAACCCAGGAGAGACGACTGGTGCGTTTCCTCGATGAGATAAAAGACAAAGCTGCCGCAGTGTATATGCTCGGCGATATGTTCGACTTCTGGCATGAATGGAAATATGTAGTGCCGAAGGGCTATACCCGTTTCCTCGGTAAGATTGCCGAACTGACCGACAATGGTGTCGAGGTGCACTACTTCACCGGCAACCACGATATCTGGGCTTACGGATATCTCGCCAGTGAGTGTGGCGTCATACTGCATCACGAACCACTAACAACAGAAATCTACGGCTCGCTGTTCTTCCTTGCCCACGGCGACGGCATGGGTGATCCCGACAAGGGTTTCAAAGCTATACGAAAAATATTCCATAGCAAGGTGTGCCAGTGGATGTTCGCCAATCTGCTCCATCCAAACTGGGCAATGAAGTTCGGACAGAACTGGGCAAAGAACAGTCGCCTGAAGCGCCCGGACGGCAAGGAACCGCCATATATGGGTGAGAAAAAAGAGCATCTGGTGCTTTTCACCAAGGAGTATATGAAGGAACATCCTGACATTGATTTCTATATCTATGGCCACCGTCACATAGAACTCGACCTCATGCTTACAATGAAGACGCGCATGATGATCCTCGGCGACTGGATCTCGGAATTCACATACGCCGTATGGGACGGAGAAAAGATGTTTATGGAAAACTACATAGAAGGAGAGAGCCAGCTGTAAAAACGGCTGGTCCTCTTCCCCTTTCATCCGAGAGGGAAGGCCATTGACACAATTTTGCACGATATTTACATACTTTTTCTCATTATTGATATTATTCTTCAAAGATTTTTTATACTTTTGCAACATACAAAACTAACCAACAATGAAAAAAGTAAAGTATCTATTCATCCTGTTTCTCGTAGCACTCAACATTCAGTCAGCGAGTGCACAGAGTCATGAGTTCGCATGGTGGTACCGTTTCGAGGGTGCCAACAAGGAAATCGGCATGCCTGCAAAAGGCGAAAAGCGCGTAGTGTTCTTCGGCAATTCCATCACCGAATACTGGCCTTACAAGCACGGAGACTGGTTCAAGGAGAACAATATCCTCGGTCGTGGCATCGGTGGCCAGACCACCTATCAGTTTCTCCTCCGGTTCTACGATGACTGCATCAACCTCAAACCATCGATAGTTGTCATCAACGGAGCCATCAATGACATCGCCGAGAATACCGGTCCTTACAACGAACAGCACACTTTCGATAATATCTGTTCGATGGTGGAGATGGCTCGCCAGAACGGCATCACCGTCATCCTCACTTCTATCCTTCCTGCCCATGCCTTCAACTGGCATCCTGGTATCGAGGACCCTATGGGCAAGGTGCGCCGATTGAACGAGCTGATTCAGGCTTACGCAAAAAAGAACGGTATCACCTATGTCGATTATTTCTCGGCAATGGTGTCCGACAACAACCTCCGCATGCGTGAGGACCTCGCTGACGATGGTGTTCATCCTAACGAGAAGGGTTATGAAATTATGGAGGCAATGATACTCCCTGTTGTGAATAAATTCAGAAATAAGAAATAAACTATGAAGAAAATTCTTTTCCTTATTCTTGCCCTTGTGGCATTCCATAGTAGTGTGTCGTCAGTGATGGCACAGAGTCATGAGTTTGCCCTGATCGATGCTTATGCCGACCAGAACCGCGAACTGGGCCCATTAAAGAAATGTGAAAAGCGTGTAGTGTTCATGGGCAACTCCATCACATGGAACTGGGTTCGTTTCCGTGGCGACTGGTTCAAGGAGAACGGATTCTACGGTCGTGGTATCAGTGGCCAGACTTCCTATCAGTTCCTTCTCCGTTTCCGCGAGGATGTGATAAAGTTGCAACCAAAAGTTGTTGTTATAAACTATGGTACCAACGACATCGCCGAGAACACAGGTCCTTACAACGAGGAGCATACATTCAACAATGTGAAGGCAATGTGCGACCTTGCACGTTTCCACAAGATTAAGGTCATCCTCTGCTCTACCCTTCCTCACAAAGGTTTCGGATGGCGTCCAAGTGTCACCGACGCAATGCCAAAAATCCGCAGCCTCAACGAGCGTGTGAAAGCTTACGCCAAAGAGAACAAGATTCCTTATGTAGATTATTTCTCGGCAATGGTTTCAGAGGATGGCACACAGATGCGTCCTGAACTCTCAGAGGATGGTGTTCATCCAAACCTCGAGGGCTATGCTATCATGGAATCGCTCGTAATGCCTGTCATCAAGAAACTGCGCTAAACGTTCATGATCCAGCCTTTTTCTTCTCCTTTATATGTTATGGCTAAACCGGCGGGGGCTGCTTGCAACCTCCGCTGCGAATACTGCTATTATCTTGAAAAGGCAAAACTCTTCACGAAGCAGTCGGCACCGGTTATGTCCGACGAGCTCCTTGAGCACTTCATCGAGGAGTACATTGCATGCCAGACAATGCCCGAGGTGCAGTTCTGTTGGCATGGTGGTGAACCGCTGTTGCGACCTATCAGTTTCTATAAGAAAGCTTTGAAACTGCAGAAGCAGTATGCTCGCGGCCGACACATCGACAATATCATCCAGACCAACGGCACTCTCATAAACGACGAGTGGGCACGATTCTTCAAGCAGAACAATTTCCTTGTCGGGGTTTCCATCGACGGGCCGAAGGATCTACACGATCATTATCGTCTTTCTCCTCAGGGCGAGGGTTCGTGGGATCGTGTGATGCGTGGAATACGCTGCCTACAAAAGTATGGCGTGGAGTGGAATGCCATGGCGGTTGTAAATGATGTCATTGCAGAACATCCATTGGAGTTCTACAATTTCTTCAAGTCTATCGACTGCCATTATATCCAGTTCACTCCTATCGTAGAACGTTTGCAACATCATTCCGACGGACGCCGTCTGGCAAATCCTCTCGATGGCGACTCTCCTCAACTGACTCCGTTCTCTGTAACTCCAAAGAAGTGGGGCCATTTCCTCTGCACCATCTTTGACGAGTGGGTGCGCAAAGATGTGGGCAACTTTTTCATCCAAATATTCGATTCCACCCTTGCCAACTGGATGGGCGAACAGCCGGGAGTATGCTCTCTGGCTCGCGACTGTGGTCATGCTGCCGTGATGGAGCATAATGGTGATATGTATTCATGCGACCATTTCGTGTTTCCGGAATATCGTCTTGGTAACATCATGACCGATTCCATCATCGGAATGATGAAAAGCCAGCGGCAACTGGACTTCGGACGCATAAAGCATGGTTCGTTGCCTACCCAGTGTCAGCGGTGTGAGTGGAACTTTGCCTGCAATGGTGAGTGTCCGAAAAACCGTTTCTGCAAGACTGCCACTGGCGAACGAGGCCTCAACTACCTATGCGAAGGCTATCATGAGTTCTTTGCCCATGTGGCCCCAGCAATGGACATCATGAAGCGACTCCTCATGAACCGTCAGCCCCCAGCCCTCATCATGCAACTCCTGAAATAGTCACCTATCCCCATCCTCTAAAAATCTCTTGCATCCTCTAAAACCATCTATAAAAAAATGATAAAAAGAATTCTTTTCCTTGCAGGCGTCATTCTCGCCTCACTCTCCACAAATGCCCAGAACACCAAGTTCTCTGAGGGTATGATCGGCAACATAAAGCCAGAAGGCTGGCTTCTGGAATGCCTCCACCGTCAGCAAACTGGTCTCACTGGTCACCCAGAGGCTTTGTCCTATCCTTATAACACTTGTCTCTGGGCGGGTTATATCCCTCGTATCAAACAGCAGTTCGACTCTGAGTGGTGGCGCTACGAGCAGACAGCCTACTTCACCGACGGTATGCTTCGCCTGGGCTATCTCATCAACGACGAAGATATGATACGCCGTGGTGAGGACGGAGTGAAATATACTATGGATCACGTGCAGTCTAACGGTCGTCTGGGTGACTATCGTCTTGAGTCGCTATGGCCAATGTGTGTATTCTTCCGTGCCATGAAGGCTGAGTATGAAGTCACTGGCAACAAGGCCATCGTCGATGCTCTCGAGAAAAACTATCTCTCGCTTTCGCTCAACGACCTCGTCGAGGGTCATCGTCATATCCTCAACATCGAGGGTATGCTATGGACCTACGGAATAACAAAAAACGAGAAACTCCTGCAGATGGCTGAGGAGGCGTTCAACCATGGTGGATTCCCTCTCGATGCAAAGCAGATAAGCACCGAGGAGTATATCCACATGCATGGCGTGACCTATTCGGAGCAGCTCAAATTGCCTATCATGCTCTATATCTACACCGGTAAAGGGGAGTATCTCGACCTTGCCATAAAGGCCCAGCGTCAGTTGGAGCGTAACCACATGCTCCCTGACGGACTTTTCACCTCTGCAGAGCATACTCTCGGCAATGATATCGACATCGCTCACGAAACTTGTAACATCACCGACTACACATGGACTCTCGGCTATTTCCTCGAGGCTACCGGTGAGGCTGAATGGGCAGACCGCATCGAGCGTGTTATCTTCAATGCCGGACTGGGAAGCGTGACGAAGGATTTCAAGTCGTTGCAGTATTTCTCTTCAGTCAACCAAATTATCTGTACTGGTTCTTCCGACAACAATGAATTCAAGCGTGGAAGCACATGGATGGCTTACCGCCCTACCCACGAAACTGAATGCTGCGCCGGAAATGTTAGTCGTTATATGCCAAACTTCACATCGCGTCTGTGGATGCATTCTGACAAAGGAGGCATCGTGGCAGCGATGTATGCTCCTTCGAAGGTTGACTTCAAAGTGGGCGATGTTGATGTGAACATCGTTGAGGACACATACTATCCTTTCGATGGCGAGATAAACTTCCACTTCACTACTTCGCATCCAATAGAGATGCCTTTCACCTTCCGTATTCCTGGTTGGGCAAAAGGCTGCAAGATTATGAAAAATGGCAAAGCGGCATCAGTAGAGGGTGCCGAGAGTGGCAAGTTCGTTACATTGGCCGGAACATTCCGCACAGGCGATGTTGTGACAGTGAAATTCACCATGACACCACAGATTGTAGAAGCTAAGGATGGTCAGGGACGTTATGTCGAGTGTGGTCCGTTGCTCTATTCCTTTGCAATTCCAGAGAATTGGGAGGAGGATACCGAAATCCACAAGAATCTCAATGGCAAAGCTTCGGAGAATCCTGACTTCAAGTGTTGGAACATCACTCCTGCCGGTAAGTGGAACTATGCTTTGGACAAGGAGATGAAAGGATTGAAGCTGAAGGTTGACCGCAAGCTGCTGAAGAGTGGTGTCTATCCGTTCGACCCACAGTCAACACCATTGTCAATCCAGGTTCCTGTCACAGAGATTGAATGGCCTCTTATCGACGGCAAACGCAATCCTGACACTCCAAAGGCAGGCGAAGTGAAAGTCACTGGCGGAAAGACCAAGGTGAAACTTGTGCCTTACGGTGCCACCCAGCTCCGCGTCACCGTTTTCCCTTCGCTCTAAAACAGAAATCATCAATACAATAAATGGTTGGCTCTCAATCGGAGTCAACCATTTATATTTTCCTCTTTGCAGTATTTTCTTATAGCAATTCAGGCAACTGGAAGAGTTTTGTTGAATTGGAGCCTTTTATCAATATAAAGCGGTTCGCTATAGGAGTCGCAGCAATGGCGGCTTTCACCTCATCAACATTAGCGAAGCATCGATAGCCAGGGGCTGTCTTTTCAAACATCTCACCTACGAGCCACACCTCATCAAACGCCGCTTCGTCAAGTTTTGCAACAATAGTCTGGTGCTCCTTCTCGCTCACCTCACCGAGTTCCTTCATATCACCGAGGATTGCCATTTTCTTCAGGTCGGTCTCAATAAGTCGGAAGTTGTCTATCGCTGCTGCCATACTTGTTGGGTTGGCGTTGTAGGCATCTACCACGAGGCGGTTCTTCTCTGTGACTGTCAACTGTGAACGGTTGTTCGATGGTTTGTAGTTCTCCAAGGCATGGACAATCTGTTCATCGCTAACACCGAAATGGCGTCCTACTGTCAGTGCCGCAAGTACATTCACCACATTATACGAACCTATGAGCTTGGTATGGATAACAGTACCGTCCTCGAGTTCCACACTAAGGTATGGGTCGCATTTCAGCACTCGTCCATCAACATAAGCCTCTGTCTTCACACCTCTCTGCTCCGCCATCTCGCACAGATCAGCGTCCTTGGTATTCAAAAACACAAAAGGCGAGTCATTCCACTCCCCTCTCCTTGTGGGAGAGGGGTTGGGGGCGAGGCTATCATAAAGCTCTCCCTTTGTCTTCTTCACACCTTCAAACGAGCCGAAACCTTGC
The DNA here is from genome assembly GCA_030523505.1 of Prevotellaceae bacterium. Lineage (GTDB taxonomy): Bacteria > Bacteroidota > Bacteroidia > Bacteroidales > Bacteroidaceae > Prevotella. The sequence goes on from JAUNIK010000005.1 coordinate 10,520, forward strand.
AAGTGCGCGCGTCCTACATTAGTAATAAGGCCGCAGGTTGGTTCGGCAGTCTCCACGAGAGTCTTGATGTCTCCGGGATGGCTGGCGCCCATCTCCACCACGGCTATCTCGTGTTCTGGAGTCAAGCGGAACAAGGTCTTCGGCACACCAACATCATTATTGAAGTTGCCCTGTGTGAACATCACATTGTATTTCTCGCTCAGCACTGCCGAAAGGAGCTCTTTGGTTGTTGTCTTACCGTTGGTGCCAGTGATACCAATCACTGGAATGTCAAACTGGCGACGGTGCTCACGGGCAAGATCTTTGAAGGTCTGGAGTACATTATCAACAAGGATGAGCGATTTCTCACCAATAGTCTCGTCCATCTCGGCACTGTTGAACACTTCTGCATCATCGATGACTGCATACGATGCACCCTTCTCCAATGCCTGCACGGCGTATTTGTTTCCATCAAACGACTCACCCTTCAGGGCGAAGAAAATAGACCCCTGAGGTACATCACGACTATCGGTGGTCACCACCGGATGCTCCTTGTATATTGCGTATAGTTCCTTTATATCCATATCATTTTTATTTTATGTCTTGCAAAAGTAACCATTTTCCGCCGTAATCGGAAATAATTTACCCGTAAAAATGGATAACACACGCATATAAGTGAAATAAATTTTAATTTATTTGTCTATCTCTTGCATATCTCGCCATTTTGCAGTAATTTTGCGTTATGGCTAAATTCTCTCCATTTTATCTGACGATACATGGTCAACGACAGCAGTTCGACGAACCAGTAGTGATGGGCATCCTCAATGCCACTCCCGACTCGTTCTTCGCTGGAAGTCGTAAACAGACGGAAGCGGAAATTGCAGACCGGGCCAACGCCATCATCAGCGAGGGCGGTGTGATGATTGACGTGGGAGCTTGCTCCACCCGTCCGGGGGGCATCGTTGTGGACGAAGCCGAGGAACTGGCCCGTATGCGTCACGCTCTGGAGATTGTGCGTCGCGAACAGCCTGATGCAATCCTCTCTATCGACACGTTCCGTCCGAGTGTGGCTCTTATGGCCATCGAGGAATTCGGGGCTGACATCATCAACGACATTTCAGAAGGCGAGGTGTTTGTGCCTGGTGACGACACACTACTCGACACTATGCGAAGCGCTCACACTGGGTATATCCTGATGTCGCAGCAACCAACAATGGAGACTACCGCCGAATTGTTCCGCGAGAAGGTGGAATTCCTCACGTCGAAAGGCATCCAGGACATCATCCTCGACCCGGGCTACGGTTTCGGTAAGGATATCGCCCAGAACTACGCGATGCTGAAGGAGCAGAGCCAGTTGGAGACATTCGGTCTGCCTGTATTGGCTGGTGTGAGTCGCAAGCGAATGATATTCCAACTGCTCGGCACCTCGCCAGCAGAAGCCCTCAATGGCACAACGGTGGTGAACGCCATAGCACTGATGGAGGGAGCCGACATACTCCGCGTTCACGATGTGCGCGAAGCTGTCGAAGCCGTCAGAATCCACTCTTCACTCTTTACTTTTAACCCTTAACTTCCCACGATGCTCATAGATTTCGGAATAAAGGACGCAGTCGACATACTTCTTGTCGCAATCGTTCTCTACTACATATACCGCTTGATGAAGGTGAGCCGCACACTGAATGTGTTCATCGGTGTCATGGTGTTCGTGTTGATTTGGCTTGTAGTGAGTCAGATATTCGAGATGCGCCTCATCGGTAGCATCATGAACCAGTTGATCAGTGTGGGTGCCATCGGACTGATAGTGCTCTTTCAGGAGGAGATTCGCAAGTTTCTCTACTCTGTAGGTTCACACCAGCGTATGAGCCGACTTACGAAATGGTTCGGTATAGCCCGTAAGGGACAGGCAACAGTAACTCGCGAAACCATCATGCCTATTGTCTTGGCATGTATGAATATGGCGCGTCAGAAGGTGGGAGCGCTGATTGTGGTGGAGCGCGAGGACGAACTGAATGACATCGTAGCAACCGGAGATTTTGTGGATGCACGCATCAACCAGCGACTCATCGAGAATATATTCTTCAAGAACTCCCCACTCCACGACGGAGCAATGATCATATCCAACAAGCGCATCAAAGCTGCAGGATGTATCCTTCCAGTATCTCACGACTTCAACATCCCTAAGGAGTTCGGTCTTCGTCATCGCGCTGCTATGGGTATGTGTCAGGAAAGCGATGCCATCGTTATTGTGGTGAGTGAGGAAACAGGCCGTATCACCGTAGCGATGAACGGGCAATTCCGTGTACGACTCTCGGCCGAAGAACTCGAGAGCATTCTCACCGGAGAGTGACGAAATAACGTCGATTACAAAGCACAACTGCTATAATTATCAATTGTCAATTATCAATTAAAATATTAACATATTTTCTATGGATCTATTACAGCAAATTTGCGAACGCGCTAAGAGTAACAAGCAGCGTATCGTGCTCCCAGAAGCTACTGAGGAGCGTACATTGCGTGCCGCCGACAAGGTTCTTGCCGACGACTTGGCAAACATCATCCTTATCGGTAATGTAGACGAGATCAACGGTCTCGCTGCACAGTGGGGCCTTACCAACATCGACAAGGCTACCATCATCGACCCACTGACAAGTCCAAAGAGCGAGGAGTATGCAGCCCTTTTGGCTGAACTCCGTAAGAAGAAGGGTATGACTATCGAGCAGGCTCGTGAACTCATCAAGGACCCTCTCTATTTCGGTTGTATGATCATCAAGACAGGCGATGCAGATGGTCAGATTTCCGGTGCTCTCTCTACAACTGGCGAGACTCTCCGTCCTGCACTCCAGATTATCAAGTGTGCTCCTGGCATCACCTGTGTTTCTGGTGCAATGCTCCTCATCACAAAGCAGCCACAGTATGGCGAGAACGGTGTATTGGTAATGGGCGATGTTGCCGTTACTCCAATGCCAGACGCACAGCAGTTGGCACAGATTGCCGTTTGTACAGCACAGACAGCACAGAGCGTAGCTGGTTTCGCTGAGCCACGCGTAGCTATGTTGTCGTTCTCAACAAAGGGTTCTGCAAAGCACGAGGTTGTTGACAAGGTGACAGAGGCTCTCTCTATTGCAAAGGAACTCGCTCCTGAATTGAAGATCGACGGTGAGCTCCAGGCTGACGCAGCTCTCGTTCCATCTGTAGGCGAGAAGAAGGCTCCGGGTTCAGCAATCGCTGGTCATGCAAATGTGCTCGTAGCACCAAACCTCGAGGTTGGTAACATCGGCTACAAGCTCGTTCAGCGTCTCGGTGATGCCATTGCCATCGGTCCTATCCTCCAGGGTATCGCTCGTCCTGTAAACGACCTCTCTCGTGGTTGTTCAGTCGATGATGTTTACTACATGGTAGCCATCACCGCCTGCCAGGCTATGGATGCGAAGTAACCCGACCCTCCCCCTACCCCCTCCCGTTATGTAGGGAGGGGGAATAGATACTATCTTCGCCTCTGGGGACATACAGAACTTCTTCTCCCGACAGATATGTTTTACTATAAGGTTTTGCCCGAGAAAACCGATAGCTGCCTACACCCGCAGAAACAGCATTATGGTATTGCCTAAAAGACAATGCGTTAGGCACAAGAGTTCATAGGCAACATATTGTTGGCGATTACATCGTAGATTTTCTAATTCCATATTACAATCTTGTCATAGAAGTTGATGGAGGGTATCATGCAGAAAGGGAGCAGCAAGAAGATGATTACATCAGAACTGCCGCGCTCAATAAAAGGGGTCTTTATGTAATGCGATTCAGACACGAAGAGATTCTCTTCAATCCAGAGAACGCCGTTTCAAGAATCAAGGAATTAATCAATAGAATAAACAAATAAAAAACTCCCCAACCACTCCTGGGAGGATAAACATTCTACTCCCCCTCCCTATATAACGGGAGGGGGACGGGGGGTGGGTCTTATGAAAATTTTGGTCCTTAACTGCGGTAGCAGTTCTATTAAATACAAACTCTACAATATGGACAACAACGCTGTCCTTGCCGCTGGTGGCGTAGAGCGTATCGGCCTCGACGAGGCTTTCATCAAAGTAGTAATGCCTGACGGCTCAAAGAAGCAGATCATGCGCGACCTCCCTACTCATAAGGAAGGTGTAAGCCTCGTTTTCGAGTGCTTGCTCAACCCAGAGTTCGGCGCTATCAAGTCGCTCGAGGAGATCGACGCTGTAGGTCACCGTATCGTGCAGGGTGGTGACAAGTACTGCGAGAGCGTCATCGTTGACCAGAGCGTAGAGGAAGGTATCGAGGAGCTCTGCGACCTCGCACCTGTTCACAATGCCGGTCACCTTCGTGGTATCCGTGCCGTTGACGCCCTCATGCCAACAACTCCACAGGTATGTGTCTTCGACAACGCATTCCACTCAACAATGCCAGCAGAGGCTTACCTCTATGCTGTACCTTACGAGCTCTACGAGAAGTACCATGTACGTCGTTACGGTTTCCACGGCACATCTCACCGCTATGTATCACAGCGCGTATGTGAGTTCCTCGGCAAGGACATCAAAACCCAGCGTATCATCACTTGCCACATCGGTAACGGAGCATCTGTTTCAGCAGTTAAGTTCGGCAAGTGTGTTGACACATCAATGGGTCTCACCCCACTCGCTGGTGTGATGATGGGTAGCCGTTCTGGTGATATCGACCCATCAGCAGTAACATACCTCATGGACAAGCTCGGCAAGAAGCCACAGGAGATGGCAGACTTCCTCAACAAGCAGAGTGGTGTTCTCGGTGTATCAGGTGTAGGTTCTGACCTCCGCGACGTAGAAGCTGCAGCAGCTGAGGGCAACGAGCGTGCTAAACTGGCTCTCGACATGTACAACTACCGCATCAAGAAGTATATCGGTGCTTACGCTGCAGCTATGGGTGGTGTTGACATCATCGTATGGACAGCCGGTGTTGGTGAGAATCAGAAGAACATCCGTATGAATTCTTGTTCAGGTTTGGAGTTCCTCGGCATCAAGATGGATGCAGAGCGCAACAATACTCGTGGCGAAGAGGCAATCATCTCAGCTGAGGATTCACCAGTAACAGTATGTGTGATCCCAACCGACGAGGAGCTCGTCATCGCTCAGGACACAATGGCACTCCTGCAGAAGTAATTCCACCTTATATAATATAAATAATGTGCAAGCCTTAACCGACTTGCACATTTTTTTTCTATCAGTCGGGGTGAGGCGACTCGAACGCCCGACCCCTACGTCCCGAACGTAGTGCGCTACCAACTGCGCTACACCCCGAATGAAAATGAGGGAGCGTTCATTTTATCAACGCTTCACTCAGAATATTATGAGGGAGCGTGTCAAAAGACCAACGCTACACCACGAATAACGCATGCAAAGTTACAACTTTTTTTTATTTTACCAAAATAAACGTAAGCAAAAAACTTTTTTATTATTCGCTTAGAGGAATGAAGTCAGAGTGTTGCCCAGCGGGATTTATCTTATGAGTGGAAGCCATAAAACCTGTTACACACGTCAGTTTTTCTATCTCTCCACGCAATTGCTCGTCGGTGATGGCTGGTAATAATGCAAGGAGGAAATCACGAATGGTGTGATATCTGTCCTCTGCATTATACTTCACGGCTTTCCCGATAGCCTTGCGAATGCACTCTGCCACACTTGCTTTCTTAAGATGCTTGTCTATATTCTTTCCGAAGTTGCCGTTGGCAGTTTGACATTCTGGAACCTTTCCCGTAAGCGCAGTAAAGAGCGTCAATGCCAGGGAATAGACATCCATCTCCATAGAGTATTGTCCAACCACCTGTTGCATCAACTCTGGAGGAGCGAAGCATCTGGTGTGAGCGGCATTGGCTATGGAAGTGGAGTTGCCGAAGTCTATGAGCACACCATAACCCTGACTATCAAGCATAATGTTCACGGGTGTGACGTCAAGGTGCAGGTAGTTTAGGTCGTGGGCATGATGCAGGGCGATGCCTGCCTGACAGACGATCCTCAGCTTGTCCTGAGCATCGATATCCTTTTCCTGACAATGATGCCAGAGAGTACCATTGTCAAAGTATTGCATGGCATAATAAAGTGTATTATTCTCGCTGAAGACAGTGCTCATAAGCTTTGGAACATAAGAAGTCCTTTGTCCCACCTTCTGCAAGATGTTATATTCATCAACGAACTTGCTCTTCTGCCGCTCATAGTCTTTCTCATTGGCCGGAGCCACCGTAATCATCTCTGAGAAATCTTTACGTCTGCAGTATTCCCTTACAAAGAGTTCCTTCAGAGCCACATCCTGCTTCGCGCCCCGTCCTTTTTCTATAGCATGATAAACCTTTCCGAAACCGCCATTGTCGATATGCTCAATGATCTGATATTTGCCTCCCTGCAAGAAATGCGAAGCAGACAACTGACCGTCACCCTCCATCGACACTCCATACTTCATTGCGAACGTTTGTATAGCCTCCGTCCTTGCCTTGACAAACAAGCGCTGCTGCTCGTAGAGCGAGAAGTAATCGTCACCTTCAGGAAGGTAGATGTATTTTTCTGTAAACAGAAAATGGACTTGATGAACATTTATACTCTCATATTGCCAAATGGCATACCTACAACAAAGCTCCATCATAAGATACTGAGGTAACACCTTGTCCTGCTTAACCTTCCAAATGGAAGCATCGCTGTTGGCGTATGCATTTCCATGTGACGCATTGAAATAGAAAGGAGCAGGTGTTCCATTTTCAAAGACCATGCAGTCCTGGACTAACAGATAGCGTGAGGCCGGATCTGTGCCAGAGTATTCCATCTCTTTTGCATCGTCAGCCGTAAAAATGACGTCAAACACCGTTGGCGACCAATTATCAGCACCAAGATACACAAAAGGATGGTTTTCAGGAATCTGCTGTATTTCAGGGTGTATCTCCTCCAACAGTTCGGCTATCTCTACAAGCCGAAAGCCGTCTCGTGGTTCTGGAGGATCGGAAATGTAATAGTTATGACCAAGAAATATTCTGTCTTCACTAACTGCAAGGCGTTGTGGGCATCTCTGCCGAATGCGTTCCTCTACAATTGACTTGAAGTCGGATATCGAGCAAAAACCTGATAGCAGATCTTTCGTATCAACAACTTTGGCTGTGCTGGTAAACTGCGATGATGTGTAGAAAATAGCAAGATAATATGTGCAGGTAACTCCAATGCCGCCATCGAAGTAATACACCAGCAATTCAGGGTTCTTCTCGTGGCAGTCAAATGTCTCAACCAAATGAGCATTAGGAACTATTTCCACAAATAATCCCTGCTGCTTAGCATATTCTCTTAAATATTTCTCTCTGTCTGTTGCCATTGCTTTATTACAGTTTCTCTTCTACAGTAATTGACTCAATGACCCCGCCTGATTTGTAGAACGTATTTATCGGTATATTGTGATAGCTAACGTCCGTTCCTACAATATTAACACCCTTGTAGAAGAACGGAATGGTAATAGCATACTCATTTTGAAGCTTTTGCGAGTCGGAATATTGCACAAGAAATCTGTATTCTCCTTTTTCAAGTTTCTTTAATTTCAGCCGTTTTACATTTCCATAACACACTGAAACAATCTGTCCAGCATCAACATTGCGAGCATGTAGACGGCGGAGTCCAGGACGATTAATATTCTCCTTGTCACACATCTGCGATATAAAGGCATCACGCTCGTGACTTATTATATCTGCTTCAAGGTCTTCGATATTATGATTCAGCAGATCTGCCCAGCTCATACAACCAAGGTATTTTGCGATGCGATCAAGATTAGCAGTCTTTATTTCACTCTGTCTATTGTTGCCATGCCTACCCATTATACGCTCAAATGTGGTACGACCGAAACAAGGTTTGCGGTTCTCTTTGTCCTTCCAATCGCCAATACACTCAGATACATCCACTGCAACATCATTCAGCAAGTTGACTGTGACTGTCATATTTTTAACAGTGATGTCCAGCTGTTCACTATTGGTAATGTTCTGAGTTCGAGATAAATATCTCAAGAAAACCAATCTCTTGTACTCCTCACTAAGTTCTTTCATACGAGTAGTAATTTAATTTAGCTTGTAAAAGTAATAATATTTATTTGAAGTAAGAAATAATGCAGTTCGTTTTTTAGCATTATTCACATTCCAAGGGCTATGGGGATTCCGTTTAGTCATAACATACCATGTCATCTGGCAGCATCTCCATGTCATAACAGAAAGCCTCATCGTCAAAAAGGACGTACATGAGAACATGCAACTCTTCTGCGACTTTCAGTATGATGCTGCAGTCCAGGTCATCCTGATCAGTTGCATGAAGGATGCAGGAATAGACACCGGGTTCTGTGCAGGTCCATGGACTTTTCTCGTAAACATGATACATCTGTGCAGGATGATCTGCAACGAGGATATCCTGTGACAGTACGACATCACAATCCTTCGGACGCCATTCGTCCCATATCAATTCACCTTCATCGTCATATTCGGCATGGTTCCAGCGCGTTACTATGCAATTATGTGTTATGCTGTCAATAGCGAAACTATCTGCTGGAATCATAAGATTCTCCGCACACTGGTTGGCTATCGACTGTTTATGGCCTTTTTCCATACATGCCCCTACGATAATGGCAAGGAGCACAAGATATAAATACTTCATACTTTTACATTTTTTAGAAACTATCATCATCAGGACTAATCAATTTTACACCCAAAGGCCAACCACCACCATACTGATTTGTTGTTGACTGTTTCTTAGCCTTATGGCATTCTTCCTCAATACGCTCCATTCTGAGAGCGGTTCTTGTTGATTCTTTCATATTATTATATCTTTCTAAAGTTAAACTCATTGTCAAGTTCAAAGGCTGTGGCGCAGTCGAGGCATGCAAAGTTGTCGGTTATGAGTGCACTATTATGACGAGTGTGTCCAAACACCTGATAGCAGTCTTTCAGCATATTCCACCTATTCGCATATTCCTCTACATCTGCCCATACGCAGGATCCGGCAGTGGAACGACCTCCACGCAACAGTGACACATCTGCAAGAGCGGAGTATAATTTCCCTTGGTGGAATAATTCGTTTATTGTCTCTGCTTCTTTACCAACAGGGATATTCCCCATCACGTCCTTGTTCTCCTCCAACCATTGCGGCAGTATTCCTGCATGAGAAAAGAGCACTCGTCTGCCATCTATCTGCATTTCCTTTATAATATCAAAAAGGTGTAAGCTCTCCGTCAGCAGTTTCTTTATCGTGTCATGGTTCTCGTAATCGTGACGACATTTCGGCATTTGGCTGTCCAAGTAGCTCAGGTCATGATTGCCGAGCAGCAGAGTCACGTTGTCCATGTGCTGTTTCTTGAATTCAATGACGTCTGCCAAAGCCTGAAGTCCTTCGTAATAGGCTATACCTTCCTGCGGATAAGGATCGGTGTAATCGCCGAGGAAGATTATGCGTTCGTTCTCATATCCTTCAATGGCATCCTTCCAAAACGACCGCCCGTGTATATCGGGAATTATTATCGTGTCTTTGATATCTTCCTCAAAGAATGAAACGATGTGATCCTGTCCGAACATCTGGTTATGAATCAATCCATTCTTCACATAGATAGGTTCGTTTGAAATAAACAAATCCCCCTCCTCGTCATCAAAGCAATCCTGATGCACAGAGACAGCTATTCGCTGCATAGCCTCATCAATCCATATCTGGGCACAGCCATCCTCCTCAAACAGACGCTGCATTTTCTCCAACATTGGTGCTGCTATTCCATTGTGGATTTCCGTAAAGTCTTCACGCAAACCGTTGAAACCCGGTCGGACATCAGGACCATATGTGGCAATCTCCTCCTCGGTTTTTGCCATGAGGAAGTCGTACTGCTCATCGGTGAGACAGACTATCTGATACTGCTCGTCGATGGCATCGACATACTTCACGCAATCCTTTGGCGCATCTTCCTCCTCGAACTTCTCGAATGTGAACATCGTCACCTTCACCCTGCATCTTATATTTTTCATACAATCACAACTTCCTTGAAATCAGCAGCGACTAAAACATCGCAATATATAATTCCACCCTCGTCATTCCGAATGCCAATGATCGCGTTACGCAATTCTGGCGAAGCATTTGCAGATTCTTTCTGTTCATACACCACGCAATCGTACTCGGGGAACATCTCCTCCACAGCAGCAACAGCAACACACTCGCACTTCTCCTCGATAGTCTCTGCAACCACTCTGATATCGGCAATCTTCATCTGATCACCACAAACAATTTTCACTTCCATAATTCATTAGTTTTTTACCGATGCAAAATTACTCAATTTTTCGAAATGACGGAAGTGAGATTTGTTCAATTTGTTCAAAATATCACAATCCAACCTTTTTTATATTATAACTG
>JAUNIK010000368.1 GCA_030523505.1 Prevotellaceae bacterium
TCTTCACTCTTCACTCTTCACTTAACAGATATGATAAACATTGTAGAAGAGCGTCCTGACATCCTTGAATGCGATGTGGTACGCTTCCAGAACAACAAAGAAAAATGGGTGGCTTTCGTAGGTCTGCTCAATGGCAAGCCATACGAGATTTTCACTGGTCTTCAGGACGACGACGAGGGAATCGTGTTGCCAAAGAATGTGATGACCGGAAAGATTATCCGTTGCACCAATGCCGATGGCACTCATCGTTATGACTTCCAGTTTGAGAACAAACGAGGATACAAGACCACAGTGGAAGGTCTCTCCGAGAAATTCAATCCAGAGTATTGGAACTATGCGAAACTCATTTCAGGCGTTATCCGTTACGGCATGCCTATCGAGAATGTCATCAAACTCGTTTCGTCTCTTCAGCTTCGCGACGAGAGCATCAATACCTGGAACCAGGGTGTGGTAAGAGCATTGAAGAAATATGCCAATGGTGGTGACATCGCAGATATTGCTGAATAGCATCCGTCTCTACGCCTATCACGGAGTGATGCCGCAAGAACGTGTCGTTGGTGGATGGTACACAGTATCGCTCACCATCGACTATCCATTCTCGAAGGCATTGCAAAGCGATGATGTTGCCGATACGCTCAACTATGCGTCGGTGCTGGATGTTGTTATAAGAGAGATGAAGATACCAAGCAACCTCATTGAGCATGTGGCAGGGCGCATCGTCGATGCCCTTTTCACAGAGTTCCCGCTCATCGAGGCTGTTGACATCCTTTTGACAAAGGAAAATCCTCCTATGGGAGGTGATACAATGGGCGCAAGTGTCCGTTTATCCGTAAAGAATGATAAAAACTAACCGAGAAGAATCGGTATAAAATAATAATATGTAATTTTGCACAGGAATATGTTGAAGAAACTTCTTTCCTTACTACTGTTTCTGGTAATGGTCTCTGTCACAGCGATGGGCGCAGACAAGTTCACACTCGTCATTGATGCCGGCCACGGTGGAAAAGATGCCGGAGCCGTAGGAGCTATTTCAAAAGAAAAAGATATCAACCTCAAAGTGGCATTGGCATTCGGCAGATATGTCGAGCAGAACTGCCCAGAGGTGAAAGTGATATATACTCGTAAGACCGACAAGTTTGTTGAGTTGATGGAGCGTGCCTCTATCGCCAACAGAAACAAAGCCGACTTGTTCGTGTCGATTCATACCAATGCTGTTGCAAAGGGTAAGTCGGTGAGAGGCTTTGAGACCTACACCCTTGGTATGCACCGTGCTGCCGACAACCTTGAGGTAGCGAAGCGCGAGAATGCCGTTATCACTCAGGAGGCAAACTATCAGTCGAAATATCAGGGTTTCGACCCATCATCGCCAGAGAGTTATATCATCTTTGAGTATCTGCAGGATAAGAACATGGAGAACTCGGTGAACTTCGCCAAGTACATCCAAAGCAGCGTCTGTTCGGCTGCTTCCCGTTTGAACAAGGGTGTGCACCAGGCAGGATTCCTCGTATTGCGCGAGACTTCAATGCCTTCGTGCCTTGTAGAGTTGGGATTCATCTCCAACCCAGAGGAAGAGCGCCAGTTGAATAATGGTACAGTGCAGGATCAGATGGCTCGTGGCCTTTACAAGGCTTTCGCAGAATACTTGAAAAAGTATAGTAGCATCAAGGCAGCCTCGCTTGCTCCAGCCAAGGTTGAAAACCAGCAGGTGGCAGAAAGCAGACCATCAAAAGATGTGAAGGATTCAAAGGTATCTCAGTCCTCATCAGAGGAGAAGGATGTAGCATTTGTGCCTGTTTCACCGAAGGTTGATATTAAGGCAGAGCAGAAGTCGGAGAAGAAGGCTGAACCAAAGACCGAGAAGAAATCGGAGAGCAAGGTTGAGAAAAAAAACGAAACAGAAGTAAAAGCCGAGCCAGCAAAGACCGAGACAAAAGCCTCGTTAACCGGTCAGCCTGTGTTCAAGATTCAGATAGCCAGTGGTACGAACAAGTTGAAGCCAACCGATTCCCGCTTCAAAGGTCTTGCTAATATTGAGCATACTCTGGAGAAGGGCATCTATAAATACACCTACGGTTCTTCGACCAACTACAATGATATCTACGCCCTGCGTAAGACCATACTCGACAAGTTCCCTGAGGCGTTCATCATCGCTTTCAAGGACGGCGAGAAGATGAATGTCAACGAGGCCATCAAGGAATGGAAGGCAAATAGAAACAAGAAGTAACAGTCATAGCGACTCGATAATAACAAAATAGACAATGAAAAAGGAAGTAAAGATAGCCATCGTGGCAATAGCAGGTTTGATAATCCTGTTTTTCGGATTGAATTTCCTCAAAGGATTGAGTGTCTTCTCCGATAACGATATCTATTATGTCACCTTCACGAATGTTGCTGGTGTCGAGAAGAATACACCGGTTTATGCTGATGGTGTCAATGTGGGTCTCGTAAATGAAATCGTATATGACTACAATCACGAGAAACCAACCCTTATCACCATCGCCGTGTCGAAGGCAATGCGTATTCCTCTCGGTTCAAAGGCCGAAGTGGCAAGCGATTTGATGAGCAACACCCAGGTGAACCTTCTCCTCTCTAATAATATGCGTGAGCGCGTAGCACCTGGTGATACTATCCCTGGCGCTGAGGAGGACGGAACAATCGCTCGTCTCAAGGCGATGCTGCCGGCTGTTGAAGCAATGGTACCGAAACTTGACTCTATCCTCTATTCGCTCAACACCCTTCTCGCTGATCCTGCTTTGAAGCAGATAATCCACAATGCAGAGAAGGTGTCGGCAAATCTCAATACCACCACAAACGAGCTGAACCGTCTCGTGGGAACCCTCAACAAGGATGTTCCGGGAATGATGAAGAAAGTCGATGGCGTGCTTGACAATACTCAGGTTATCACTGGTAACATCGCTCAGTTGGATCTCCAGAATACTCTCAATCAGGTCAACCAGACTCTCGCTGGTGTTCAGCAGACTGTCGATAAACTCAACTCAACAGAAGGCACAGCTGGCAAACTGCTCAACGATCCTTCGTTGTTTGAGAATCTCAATGCCACAATGGCTCATGCTGATTCGTTGGTAATCGACCTTAAAGCTCACCCAAAGAGATACGTAAAATTCTCAATTTGGTAAATGCCTGATAATCAATATGTAGCACAGATCTCGCTCTGAGGTCTGTGCTTTTTCTTTGAAAAAACTGCCTTCGGATGATAGGATTTTGCAAAATTCTTATTAACTTTGCAATCCTATGGCGAAAAATTACAGTGAAATGTGGGAACAGGTGCTTGCTGCTATCAGG
>JAUNIK010000369.1:0-228 GCA_030523505.1 Prevotellaceae bacterium
CAAAGAGCACGGCATCGGGACAATGATTCACTACCCTATCCCTCCTCACAAGCAGAAATGCTACAAGGAATGGAACCATCTGTCGTTTCCTATTACCGAGCAGATTCACCGCGAGGAACTGTCACTGCCTATCAATCAGGCAATGACCGACGAGGAGGTTGATTACATCATTAATACAATAAACAAGTGGGAGTAAAAGGGAATAATATGGTTCTCCATTCTTCACTT
>JAUNIK010000369.1:238-3292 GCA_030523505.1 Prevotellaceae bacterium
ACAATATGATTGTATGCATTGCTGAGAAACCATCAGTGGCTAAGGATATCGCCAAGGTTCTTGGAGCCAACAGCAGCCGCGATGGATATATGGAAGGTAACGGATATCAGGTTACCTGGACTTTCGGTCATCTGTGCACCCTCAAGGAGCCTCATGACTACACCGACACGTGGAAGCGTTGGTCGCTTGGAGAGCTACCGATGATTCCTGAGCGTTTTGGCATAAAACTCATCGAAGACTCGGGCGTGAAGAAGCAGTTTCGCACCATCGAGACACTGATGCGTCAAGCCGACGAGATTATTAACTGCGGTGATGCCGGCCAGGAGGGTGAACTCATCCAGCGATGGGTAATGCAGAAGGCGGGCGCTACCTGTCCGGTGAAACGCTTATGGATCAGTTCCCTTACTGAGGAGGCTATCCGTGAGGGGTTCCAGAACCTTAAAGACCAGAAAGAATATCAGCCACTATACCTCGCCGGCTTGTCACGAGCAGTGGGCGACTGGTTATTGGGCATGAACGGAACCCGTCTCTATACAATGAAATACGGTCAGAACCGTCAGGTGCTGTCCATCGGTCGTGTGCAGACTCCTACACTGGCACTCATCGTAAACCGTCAGCACGAAATCGACAACTTCGTGCCACGCCAGTCGTGGGTGCTCTCTACACTCTATCGCGACACTAAGTTCACTGCCATAGCCCACGATGAGGAGGCTGAAGCTGAAGAGGCGGCTGAGATAGCAGAGGCGGCGGCACAGGGTAAGACGATGAAATCGAAAGGTCCTATCTTCCGACAGATTGAATATGCTACCGAAGAAGAGGGACAGAAAGTGCTCGATTCTATCAAGGATCAGCCTTTCACGATAACAGCAATAGACAAGAAAAACGGTACGGAGTATCCTCCTCGTCTTTATGACCTTACCTCGCTGCAGGTTGACTGCAACAGAAAGTTTGGTTACTCTGCCGACCAGACGTTGCAACTCATCCAGTCGCTCTACGAGAAGAAGTTCACCACCTACCCTCGTGTAGATACAACCTTCCTCTCTGACGACATATATCCGAAATGTCCTAACATCCTCAACGGTCTTTACAAGACTGCTTTTGCTGGCAATGCTCCTTATGCAGAATTGGTGAAGGCCATTGGCGGAAAACCACTGAAGAAGAGCAAGAAGGTGTTCGACACAAGTAAGGTGACCGACCACCATGCCATCATCCCTACCGGCATTCCACCACAGGGATTGAGCGATATGGAGAAGAATGTGTTCGACCTTGTGGCTCGCGCGTTCATTGCGGCATTCTATCCTGACTGTAAGTTCCAGACAACAACAGTGTTTGGAGAAGTTAGAACCCTCAATGGCGAGACTGTTCTTTTCCGAACCAGCGGAAAGGTCATTACAGACCCAGGTTGGAAAGTGGTATTCAAGAAAATCGATGACGATTCTGCCGACAATAACGATAGCCCGGATTCTTCTTTGCCTGTATTTACTAAGGGCGAGAGTGGTCCTCACATTCCGTCACTGACCGAGAAATGGACACAACCTCCAAAGCCTTTCACCGAAGCATCTCTGCTTCGTGCAATGGAAACGGCTGGTCGCTTTGTGGACAACGACGAACTGCGCGACGCGATGAAAGAAAACGGTATCGGTCGTCCATCAACCCGTGCGGCAATCATCGAGACACTCTTCAAGCGCCGCTACATACGCAAGGAGCGCAAATCGCTGTCTCCTACTCCAACAGGCGTTGAACTGATTGGACTCATCCACGAGGAACTGCTGAAGAGTCCCGAACTGACTGGTATCTGGGAGAAGAAACTGCGCGACATCGAGCATCAGACATACGATGCAGGACAGTTTATCAACGAGTTGAAAGCCCAGATTACAGACATCGTCAATCAGGTGCTTTCCGACAACAGCAATCGTCGTATCACTATCATGGGCGACGAGCCAGAGACAAAGGGAAAGAAATCTGCACCACGCAAAAAGTCTGCCCCAAAGAACAGCAGCACTTCCTCGCCTCAACCTTCAGCCATAATAAAGGTGGGCTCCACATGTCCAAAGTGTGGTCAGGGCACCATCATCCAAGGCAGAACAGCTCTCGGATGCTCGCGTTGGAGAGAGGGCTGCGATTTCCGAACTGACATTCCGAAACAGTAAATATATGAATATAATGAGAAAATACATTGTTACTATTGTTCTTGCGTTCTCTGCCATCAGCAGTTGGGCTTGCACAAATGTAATGGTCGGCAAGAAAGCATCCGTTGACGGATCTGTGATGTGTTCCTACAACAACGACGGATATGGAGGCTATGCCACGGTCGATATTCTCCCTGGCGGTGAGTTTGCCAAAGGCACAAAGGTGCCACTCTCTCGCTGGCAATGGGCTGTTCCGGACACAATCATGCAGGCGGAGCATGTCTATCGTGTGGTGCATCGCATCAACGAGTACCAGGTGACTATCGGCGAGACAACCTTCGATGGTCGTCCGGAACTGGTGAATCCAGAGGGCATGATCAACTATCCACAGCTGATGGAACTGGGACTTCAGCGTGCGAAGACTGCCCGCGAAGCGATAAAGGTCATGGCGCAGATGGTCGAGGAATATGGCTACAACTCTTCGGGCGAGACATTCTCTGTATGCGACAAGAACGAGGCGTGGATAATGGAGATTATCGGCAAAGGTCCGGGCAACAAGGGTGCTGTATGGGCTGCCATCCGTATTCCTGACGATTGTATCTGCGTTCACGCCAACCAGAGTCGTATCGACAAGATTCCGTTCGGCGACAAGGAGAACTGCATGTACTCAAAAGATGTGGTGAAGTTTGCTCGCGAGAAGGGATACTTCACCGGCAAGGACAAGGACTTCAGTTTCTGCGATGCTTACTGCCCTATCGACATGAGTGGCCGCCGCTTCTGCGAGGCTCGCGTGTGGAGCATCATGAGCAAGTGGGGCGACAAGGAACTGATGGAACCTTATCTGAAATTCGTCACTGGCGAGAGCGATGTCAAACTGCCTCTTTATATCCGTCCGAAGCAGAAACTGTCGGTTCGCGATGTGAAG
>JAUNIK010000370.1 GCA_030523505.1 Prevotellaceae bacterium
CTGCATGTACCAGTTTCTTAAATTCGCACACTGCCTGATAGTCATCACTGCTTCCGGCAAATGCATTCTGCTTCACATCGTAGGTTATGTCTATCTGTGTGTCTTTCACCTCAACATCAACATCAATCTTGCCATAAGGAGTCTCCACATGCATTGCCTTTGGCACGGATTCTACAACATACCCCTCTGGCAACACAATATGCACACACTCTTTGTCCTCATAGCCTGAGAGCATTTCCACTTTCTGAGTGCGGTTTTTCACCTCAGGCAATAACGAATGGCTTTTGTGCATTGGATTGGCAGGTATAAACAATCGGCTACCTGCAACATTGGCATAGCCCGTGCTCTCGGTGCTTATGGTTGTAGTAATGAGGGGAGCATTCTCCTCTGCTTTTACTTCAAAATTCTTGAACATTTCCACCCTACCGAGATTCCATCGTCCGGTGAGCACTTTCTTCTGTTCCTGCTCTGCGCGATGGGTCAACCCGTAGATATTCTCATACTGTGCATTTGTGGCTGTATGGCGGATGTCGAGCAGTGTCTTTCCGTCGGATGTAGGAACGATGGTTATCTCCGAATCCCATCTATTCTCCTCAGGAGCATAGTCTGGAATAGTGACAAAGCGACCTCCTTCGGGTGTAAGAATCACGCCATCATGTCCCGCAATACCGTCATGGCGATAGTTCGCAGGAATCTCAAGGTTGGTGCATTCTATCCACAGTGTGTCTTTTTCCTGCGGAACACAAAGCAGCACATGGTTGCATTGTCCCAACGAGGCGAAATCACGCTTCAGTCGTTTTTGCTTTGTATTTACAATCACTGGGTATGACTTTATTCCAACATATTCGAGCACGCCCATCATCAGACAAGTGAGCGCTTTACAGTCGCCAAAACCTGTCTGTGCTGTCACTGAGGCGAGTTCTGGTTGCCATCCGCCAATACCCAACTGAATACTAACATAACGAGTGCGACTACGCAGAAGGGCACAACACTTCTCTACCCTCTCCTCTGGCGAGGCGAGTTTTATGCTCTCCACATCTCCGGCAAGCATTGCCGGCATTGTCTGTCTGCCGGAATATAGATCCCAATGCCACTTGCCCAGGGCTTCCCACGATTCAAACGAACCTTCCACTCCATAGCAGTTGAAGGTCTCTGGCACAAACTCCACCAATGGTCGCATATCGCCAAACGACGGAGAGAGTGGTTCTTCCTTCATTGCGGGGATATTGCTCATTGCCACGGTATAGACATACATCGGCGAATCGCCCATCATCACATTGGTTTTCTCCACCTGTGCATCGGTATTCTGGGTGTAATAGCGCACATTGAAACCTCTCGGCACAGTGAGTTTATACGATGCCTCTTCCACATTGACATTATAGTCGGGCACTGGGTCGAGTTCTGCGAGCCACACGGTGAGGTTCGATACTTCCAAGGTATAATCATAGGTTACGCGTACAGGGAACTGGCTCGGAGTATATTCGTTGTAAACGTAATACGCATTGGTCTTGAAGTTAGATGAATACTCGCTCATCTGCAGATCGCCCTTCTTGAATTTCTTCAGCACCTTGCCTGTGGCATCAGTCACACTACCCGAGAAACTCCCGAGGTCTATGGCTTTATGGTCGAGTCCTTCACTGAAGCAAGCCAGTCGGTCGGCTTTCTTGTTGTGAATGGTAACCTCCTTGTGCCGCGTTATCGACACATGATTTGCCGAGCGGTATGTAACGGTGGTTATGTCCTTGTTGACGGTTGCATCCTGTGCATGCAGAGCAAGGGCAAAGAGTGAGAGAAGGGCTATGGCGAGTCTTTTCATTTTCTTATTGCTGTTTTGAAATCACGAGCATCTCATTGCATTTCTTTGCAAGTTCATCGAAGAACTGCTTCACCAATGGATATGTATCGGCTGAGAAAAGCAACTGGTTGATATTATAGCGGAAACTTGCACTTATACAGCCATCTTTCTCGCCTACAGCCAGACGCACCGACAGTCCGTTTTCAGGCAGCTGCATTGCCAGTGTTGCTGGTGTTTCCTCAAGATGATATCCTTCCGGCAGTTTCATCAACAGATTGATGTTATTCACACCGACAGCACTGAACTCCACTGGCATGGTGCTTGTTTCGGCTGTGAACGATGATTTGTCATACGCAGGGAGAAGCAGTGGCAACATATAGAATTTATCACCGCCATCGAGTTGCTTCGAGAACTCCAATGTCGCTACGGCTGTTGCCGAGAAGTCTTCACGGCCTTGTGTGGAGAATGATGTGACATCAAGATTATTGTCGGCAGCCCACCGCGACACATATTCTGCACTGTCGTTCTTCTCTTCCCAGGCATTGCGGAACTGCAGTGCTGAGTTGTCGCGATAGTAGTGGGTTATCACACCAGTCACAGTGCCTTCTTCCGACATCTGGCAGTTGATGGTCATCTGCTCACGGCGCTTGATGTTGGTTTGGAGTGTCACATTCTCGTATATATCCTCTGTGCGAATCAGCACTGCACGGTCAACATTCAAATCGGTTGGCAGAGCGTCGATATATCCGTTTTCTGCCGAAGAGTCATAATAATGCATCTTACCTTCCTCGTCGGCAAAGGCTATGACGAAGGTGTTGAGTGCATCAACCGATGGCTGGAATGGCAATCGGCCTAACGAGCGGCGACTCATCACAACAGGATATGTATTCACACCTGCATCGCGGAGCATTGCCATGAGCACAAAGTTCAGGTCGGCATTGCTGCCCGATCCTTCCTTCATCACTTTCGACTGCGACTCACCGCCGAGGCGGTAGTCCTTGTTCCAACGCAGGCGTCCTTTCATGAGTTTTATTGCTGCAACTACTTTTCCCATGGTTGTAGGCAACGAGGCAATGCCGGCTGCCGCCATCTCGTCTTTGAATGGGTTCTTCTGCTTCAATCGTCCTCCGAAGTTCTCGCTGTCCATGAGCAGTTTGTTCACGTCGGCCTGAGTTGAAGTGTAGTCCTTATACACCTTTCCTGGGATGTTGATGCTGCGGAGTTCGCATGTCACCTTTGTAGCGAAATCCTTCGGGCAGAACACATGTTCATTGTCCTTTGGCAGTGCTGGTACGTTTGTGCCGACGAAGTCGTATGCCGTATCATTTGTGCCGAGGGATACATTCTGCTGTGTCTGGCTCTTTGTTTCAAGACGCACAGCACCGGTCTGGTTTATCTTGAACGAGAAATATTCCGGCAATGCTATCGAGAAATGGGCATAGTTCACCGGATAGCGACTCTGTGCGCTCCATGTAGGAAGGTCGAAT
>JAUNIK010000371.1 GCA_030523505.1 Prevotellaceae bacterium
AGAGTATCGGTTACAAGACCAACTGGAGCTGTATCGATCAATACGAAGTCGTAATGGTCTCTGAGGTGATCGAATACCTGATTGAGCTGCTTTCTTTCTACCATCTCTGCTGGGTTTGGAGGAACTGGGCCAGCCATAAGGAGGTCGAGGTTGTCGTTTACGCCAGATGGAACCATCTGAGCCTCTACATCAGTCCATGTTGGGTTTGCCATTGCGAGAAGAGGAGTGATACCATGACGATGATCGTTGATCTCGAAGAGTTCAGCGAGTCGTGGCTTACGGATATCAAGACCTACAAGGGCAACCTTCTTGCCAAGGAGCGCGAAACTGATGGCGAGGTTGGAAATACAGAAAGTCTTACCCTCACCGGCAATACTTGATGTTGCCATGATAACCTTCTGGTTCTCCTCAAGCATGAACTGGAGGTTGGTACGCATTGCACGGAAGATTTCCTCCATCATATTGTTCTTGTTCTCGTGAACCACGATGTCGGCCTTTGTCTTTGCAGACTCGCTTGCAACAGCAACATCGGCAATAACAGGAATCTTTGTGAGTTTCACTACATCCTCATGACCTTCAATCTTGTACTTGAAGAAGTTGATGATGAGAAGAATTGCGAGAGGAATACCTAAACCGAGGGCGAAGGCAATCATCATGATCATTGATTTTCTTGGCTTAACCTTGCCTGCATAAGCAGGACGGTCGATAAGGCGACCCTTGTCGGCTGTTGCAGCCAAAGAGATAGAGTTCTCCTCACGCTTCTGGAGAAGCATTGTGTAGAGAGCAGTCTGTACTTCCTGCTGACGACCAATCTCGTTCATGATACGCTGCTGCTCAGGAGAGTTGAGAATCTGACCCTGGTACTTGTTGTACTGTGCCGAGATACTGTTGCGCTGAATCTCGAGGTTGTTCTTTGCCTGCGACATAGCCTTGCGGATACTTGCAAGGAGGTCGTCCAACTGTGCGTTGAGAGGTTTCAAAGCAGGGTTGAGCTCACCAGCTGTACGGAGGAGCGAACTGCGCTCAAGTGCTACCTTATTATAATTATTGATGATGGCAGTTGTGCTCTGGTCGGTCAAACCAATGTTCGAAGGGATAACCTGATAGCGGTTGTCATCGTTGTCGATGTAGCTTGCAAGATTGTTGATGAGGGCAATCTGCATGTTGATGTCGATGAGCTTCTGGTCGTACTGATTAGCATTTGTCATGGTCTGTGTAGCTGTCATATCGTACTCAATCATCTGGTTGTTACGCTTGAACTGCTCTACAGCACCATCAGTGTTACCCAACTCAACGCTGATCTTCTCAAGACGACCGTTGATGAAGTCTTCTGTACGAACGGCAATCTCGTTCTTGTCCTCGTTGGCAGCACGGTTGTAAGCAACTACGAGTCCCTCGAGGTAGTCAAGTGCACGCTGTGGATTAGCATCCGTGAGACTTAAAGCAGCAATAGTTGTATTTTTTGATGTTTGACCCACACCAAGACCATTAGCATAACGTGCAGCCAAAACTGCAGGAGGCACGATTGTTGCAAGAAGGGTTGTACCCTCGTTGAGCATGTACTTGCCGTTTGGTGCAATTGTGATGATACCGATCTTTGTCTTGATTGTCGCTGGCAATGTATTCAGCTTTTGATTGATATTCATTGTCTGGCTTTTACCCTCGTTGATATAGAACATGTCATACTTACCAGTGACTTTATAAGTGTTTCCGGTACGAGTGATTGCCAATGAAATTGTTGTTGTGAGCTTCTGGAGATGAATTGGGTCAAGGTCAATATTTACAGGTTGATTCTTGTAAACAATAACATCCTTGACTGTTCCCTTTGTCTTGTAGAGCACATAGAGCTTCAGGTCCTTGACTGCTGCTTCTGCAATACTCTGCGACTTCAGAATTTCCATCTCGTTGTCGATACCAGTAGAATTGGTGATCATACCGAGTGTTGTTGATGTTACAAGGCGGTTGCGTGAAGAGGTGCCAGTGGTACTCTCATCGTCCTTGATAAGAAGTTTCGCTGTAGCCTTATAAATTGGT
Organism: Prevotellaceae bacterium; assembly: GCA_030523505.1. GTDB lineage: Bacteria > Bacteroidota > Bacteroidia > Bacteroidales > Bacteroidaceae > Prevotella. The sequence continues at coordinate 2,035 of JAUNIK010000371.1, forward strand.
GTGGCGTAGCGAAGATAAACATACGATGTACTCAGGCAGATGAGTAGCGATAGAACAAACCACTGCCAATTTAGAATCAGCAGGGTGTAGAGATTTTTGAGGTCGAAGACAGATGCTTCTTCAGCCTCGTGAATTTCATTCACATTTGAATAATTGTTTTCTTCCATATCTAATAATGTTGTTTATGTTTACTTTTATTTTTCTCCTATCAAACGGAGCAGATATTTTCCATATTCATTCTTTGCCATAGGCATAGCGTCCTGGCGCAATGTTTCCTTTGAAATCCATCCACGCTTGAAGGCTATTTCCTCGAGGCATGCAATCTTCAGCCCTTGGCGCTTTTCTATTACCTCTATATATGTACTAGCCTCCGAAAGACTGTCGTGAGTACCGGTGTCGAGCCATGTGAAACCGCGCTGCAAAGTCTTTACCTTGAGGTTCTTCTGACCGAGATATTCTTGGTTGACAGTGGTAATTTCGAGTTCGCCTCGTGCACTTGGCTTGATGTTTTTTGCAATCTCAACAACGCTGTTAGGGTAGAAATAGAGGCCCACAACGGCGTAGTTGCTCTTTGGTTTTGCCGGCTTTTCTTCTATGCTCAGACAGTTTCCTTCATCATCGAACTCAGCAACTCCGTAGCGCTCTGGGTCGTTTACATAATAACCGAAAACTGTTGCTTCACCGTTCTCCTCTGCAGCCTTGACGCTCTCTTTGAGCAATGCAGAGAATCCACTGCCGTGGAAGATATTATCGCCAAGAACGAGGCATGCACTGTCATTGCCAATGAACTCCTCGCCAATGATGAACGCCTGAGCGAGTCCGTCAGGAGAAGGTTGTTCTGCATATTCAAATCTTACGCCCAACTCGTGTCCGTCGCCGAGGAGACGCTTGAAACCTGGCAAATCGTGAGGGGTGGATATGATGAGGATTTCCCTGATTCCTGCAAGCATAAGCACGGATATAGGGTAGTATATCATCGGCTTATCATAGATAGGAATCAGCTGCTTGCTGATGCCTTTGGTTATAGGGTAGAGGCGTGTTCCCGAGCCGCCTGCTAAAACGATACCTTTCATTATTATATTTTATATAATCGAGTTATTTAGATGCAAAAATACAGCAAAAGCACGAAATAACCAAATTTTATTTGGATTATTTCTCAAATGGATAGGCTTTATTGATGAAATATCAATTCTTTGCCGTAGAATCATGGAAATTGTAATGTGCTTGACTTTCATTGGGCATGTGA
>JAUNIK010000372.1:0-1378 GCA_030523505.1 Prevotellaceae bacterium
GTAATAATACTGTAAGATATGAAAATTGCTTTGATTGGTGCCTCTGGCTTTGTAGGCACCCGACTGATTGACTTGCTCAAGAATGAGCCTGCTAAGTATGAGTTGAAGAATATTGACTTGCTGCCAAGCCATTTCTTCAATGAGATTACTACTATTGGTGACGTCACTGACCAGGAGCAGATGAACCAGATGCTGAAGGGCTTTGACCTGGTGGTGCTGCTGGCTGCCCAGCACAGGGATGACGTGTCGCCAACCTCTCTCTATTATGATGTGAATGTGGGTGGCATGGAGAAGACTTTGAAGGCTATGGAGGTGAATGGCGTGAAGCGTCTGGTGTTCTTCAGCTCGGTGGCTGTATTCGGCCTGAACAAGCCTAATCCTGCTGAGGACTATGAGCCTAAGGAGCCTTTCAACCACTATGGCAAGAGCAAGTGGCAGGCTGAACAGGTGGCAGAGAAGTGGTTCGAGACACATAAGGACTGGAACATCGACATCATCCGTCCGACGGTAATCTTCGGTGAGCGAAACCGTGGTAATGTGTACAACCTGCTGAAGCAGATTGCTGGTGGCAAGTTCCTCATGGTAGGCAAGGGCGACAACTGTAAGTCGATGGCTTATGTGGGCAACATCGTTGCTTTCGTGAAGTACATGATCGATGAGGTTACCGAGGGTTATAATGTATTCAACTACATCGACAAGCCTGATATGACCATGAACGAGCTGGTGCCATTGGTAAGCAAGGTGCTCAACAAACATATCCCTTCTGTTCACTTCCCATACTGGTTGGGTATGTGTGGCGGCTATTGCTTCGATGCCCTGGCATTTGTAACTGGCAAGAAGCTGGCCATCTCTTCCGTACGTGTGAAGAAGTTCTGTGCCACTACCCAGTTCTGTGCTGATAAGGTTCTCGCCACTGGCTTCAAGGCTCCATACACTCTGGCAGAAGGTCTCTCTCGCACCTTGGAATTTGAGTTTGTGCATCCAAGAACTGATGCCATTGAGTTTGTGAGTGAGTAAATTGACGATAGTCTCGACCTGATGCAAATATTCTACGATCTGATTCGGATAACTGTAGGTGCACAAACAAAGCTATCGAGAGTGCCAGATGCCTCGGAATGGGAGCGGTTGTTTGACTTCGCTTGCAAACAATCGCTCGCTGGTGTTTGCTTTTTCGCATTGCAGTCGATGTGCAATCCTGAGAAGGAAGAATATGCCGGAATGCCAGAAGAATTGTACTTCAACTGGCTGTCCATGATTGTAGATATACAGCAAAAAAATGAAAGGGTTAATCGGCAATGCTGTCTTTTGCAAAATAAGTTGCAGAAAGATGGCCTGGTGTCATCGATCCTGAAAGGGTAGGGCGTAGGGGTGTTATATG
>JAUNIK010000372.1:1388-3017 GCA_030523505.1 Prevotellaceae bacterium
CAGAATTGTCGAGGTACAGACAATCAGGGGATATTGACATCTGGATGGATGGCGGATTTGAGGAAGGGCTGAAGTATGCCAGGAAAATTCAGCACCCGGTAAGTTTTGATTACATAAACGCTCATCTCGATGTATTCAAGGATACTGAGGTCGAGCTGCATTGGCGAGTGCAGGCTCTGACAGACTTGTTCAGGAATAGGCATCTCCAGAGATGGTTGGAGGGTCAGAAGGGAGATATTGCGGCTAAAAGAGTCAAGTTATTCTCTGGCGAAGAAATCACTGTGCCGAGTGACAGATTCAATGCGTTCTACCTTTTATTGCATTGCTATCACCACATGTCCGAAGGTGGGCTAGGCTTACGTCAGGTGATGGATTATTACTTTGTCTTGATGCAGCCCTTATCGGAGGATGACAAGTCGTATGCCCGAAGTGCCATATCCCAGTTCGGTCTTACTCGTTTCGCATCTGGCATGATGGGGGTGCTTGAGCAGGTGTTTGGCTTGCCTGAAGAGAAGATGATCGCAGCCCCTGATCAGCGCGAAGGTGAGTTCCTTCTGCAAGAAATAATGCAGAACGGTTCGTTCGGTCATTTTGATGATCGAGTGAAGGTGATCGCTCAGAACCGAAGGATGCAGACTATGGCCAGGGTGTTCCAGCACAATTCGCATCTCTTCTCCCACTATCCTTCTGAGTTCTTCTGGGCCCCTGTCTGGCTGGTATGGCACTGGGTGTGGAAGAGGACGAGGAGGAGTTGATCCGTGCCAAGGTGCTCCCAGCCGACTATGACTTTGAGGCTCGCAAGGAACTTGTGCCAATGCAGGCAGGTGACGTGCCTGTCACCTATGCCGACACCACACCTCTTGAAGAGGACTTCGGGTTCAGGCCAAGCACGCCTTTGAGGGAGGGATTACGAGCTTTCGCAGAGTGGTATGCGGGGTACTATGGAACGGGGAGTGAATAAATGAGTGGCATGTCACTCATTTTATTTGACATGTTACTCAAAAAGTATGATTTCTGCTTGGAAAGTGGGTATTGACCCTACAAGAAGAGTGACATATCATAGGGTTTGAGGGACAGGTGTCAAAACCCACTTTGTATGGGCTGAAGAAGAACCTGACGGAACAGTTCAATCCAGATTGCGAGGGCATGACGTTCTATGAGTTGCCTTTCCTCCGTGTGGAGGAGTTCGACTATCCTGCCATTGCCAAGATGATAGAGGACGATGGTGCCGACATCATCTGGATGGCTCTGGGTGCGCCAAAGCAGGAGCAGTTCATGGCTCGTCTGAATCCGTATCTGAAACGAGGTGTGCAGATTGCCGTGGGTGAAGCCTTCAAGTTCTACAGCGGTACGGGCGAGAAGTATGCTCCGAGGGTCCTGCATGATGCGGTAGAAGAACTCCATGTGGTGCTTCACCACCCACTCAAGAAGCAGCTGAAGCGTTGCTGGGGCATCGTCAGCACCTTGCCAGGGATGCTGTGGAGAGAGTGGAAGCGGAAGAGGGCTTCCGCTGAAGGATGAGAGTAAAAATCGTAAATACTAGATGAATAGAAATATTGTCTTAACGGAAGAAAATGAGTAGGCTCCAGTTAAAATCTCAAAGTATAAATCTTCTTATAGAAAACTACA
>JAUNIK010000372.1:3027-3279 GCA_030523505.1 Prevotellaceae bacterium
TGGAGGTTTTTTGATAAAAGATACATACAAGCCTATATTTAATGGAGAAATAGGTGAGTATCATTTAATCATAGAATATTGTAATGATGCGCCAAACGACAGTTTATTTGATGTCGCTATTCAAATGAATAAAATAGCTTCACTTATTAATAAATGTTTTAAGTATGTCACATGTCTTACAATAGGAGAACAAGGATTAAATTTTGATAGCTACACTAAGACAGTTCTCTACCCTGGTGATCCTCCGAAGGG
>JAUNIK010000373.1:0-280 GCA_030523505.1 Prevotellaceae bacterium
TCAGACTTGGTGGTTTCTGTTATCGCTGTTGATGAAGGCAAACTTCTCGTCGAGCCATTCGATACTGGTGATGTTGTTCCTGCCAACACTGGTGTTATGGTATCCGCTACGAAAGGTGGTGACTATACTGTAAATCTTAGCAACGCTGCTGGTGTTAATCCACTTGAAGGTGCTTATGAAAATGCCCTCCACCCATCATCTGAGGCTATGACTGGCGATAACCTCTTCTATCGCCTTACCATGCACAACGGTGAGACCATCGGTTTCTGGTGGGGAGCTG
>JAUNIK010000373.1:290-1694 GCA_030523505.1 Prevotellaceae bacterium
CTCGATGCCAACAAGGCATATCTCGCTGTACCTAAGACTCCTGGTGCTCGCACCGGCCTCTGGTTCGGTGACAATGAGGAGGCTCTTGAGGCTGTTGAGATGAATGCTGCTACCACTATCTACACCCTTGAGGGTGTGAAGGTGAATGAGCTCCAGAAGGGTCTCAACATCGTGAACGGCAAGAAGGTGATGGTAAAGTAAAAAGTGAGTTTGAAAGGTTTGAGGAGTTTGAGTGGTTTGAAAGAATCAGGCAAACATCCTCAAGCATTTCACAAAATCAGATGTTTACAATGAAAAAATCATATATTGCACCTGTTTGCGAGATAGTGAAACTCAATACTGCTGACATCATTGCCACTTCTGGCGGTGTAGGAACTGGATCTGCTCCTGGTAATGAATACACTCCAACGGATCCTACCTACGGCCGCGGCTGGTTTGATGACGATGAGTGGTAAATCCTCACCATTTAATATAATAGCATATCTATGAAAAAATCATATAGTGCTCCAAGCTGCAAGATTCGCTTGGTAAAGAAATGCAACATCATTGCCACCTCAAATGAAGGCGTTGCCACGGCATGTTCCCTCGGTGACGAATACAATGAGGGAGATGTAAGCTATGGCCGAGGCTGGGGAGAGTGGGAATAATCCCTCTCCCACTCTATAGTATCAGCACCTATTGCTCCTGGTTCAGCCAGGGCAGTAGGTGCTGATTCGTTTGGGTAAGGATAGTCCTTATTCCGCCACGAAATGAGTAATTGGGCGTTTCGTGGCGGAATAAACATAGATAAAACCGCCACGAAATGCCTAATTTATGCTTTCGTGGCAGAATAAGACAGCAAAAAAGTAATATTTCTGTCAAAACATTTGCATATATCATTATTTTTCAGTTACTTTGCAGCCGACAAATCAATATAATTAAAGATATGGCAGTAATTGTTGGCCGAAAAAGAGAGCAGGAAGAGCTCAATAGGCTATATGAAAGGAAGCAGGCACAGCTGATAGCGGTCTATGGCAGAAGGCGTGTTGGTAAGACATTCCTTATACGCGAAACATTCAAAAACCGCTTTACCTTTTATCACACAGGCTTGTCACCCCTTGAGCTGACTGGTGAAAATTTACTTGAAGCGCAGCTCCGTGCATTCCGCACCTCATTGTCTAACTATGGCATAGAGGTGGATCATCGGTTGGCCGACTGGATGGAAGCCTTCCAGTTGCTTCGTCGGCTGATTGAGCGTCAGCCTGACAACCAGCGTCAAGTTGTCTTCATCGATGAAATGCCTTGGATGGACACTCCTCGTTCTGGATTTGTCACAGCCTTTGAGTCGTTCTGGAACGGATGGGGTAGCGGACAAGACAATCTGATGCTTATCGTGTGCGGTAGTGCGTCCTCATGGATCAAAGA
>JAUNIK010000373.1:1704-3269 GCA_030523505.1 Prevotellaceae bacterium
TAGTCAATACGACAGGAGGTCTCTATAATAGGGTAGACATAGATATTCAGCTCGAACCTTTTTCACTTTTTGAATCGGAGCAGTTGCTCCTACAGAATGATGTCACATTAAGCAGATATGACCTTATGGAGGTCTATATGGCTGTGGGAGGCATCCCATATTACCTGAATCAACTGCTGCCTGGGCTCAGTGCAGCAGAGCAGATCGACCGATTGGTCTTCGACCGAAAAGCCAAACTGACAGATGAGTTCGACAAACTATTCAATTCTACTTTTGCAAACGCGGAAGCAAGCAAGCGGGTGGTTCAATATCTCTCAACCCGTCACTCAGGGTATAGTCGCGATGAGATTTCAAAGAGAATCGGAGTGCAAGGCCAAGAGTTGACACGTTTGTTGCGAGGTCTGGAGGCAGGAGACTTTATTCAGAAATATCAGCCTTTTGGATGCAATGCCCGTCAGCTTCAGTATCGTCTGGTCGATCATTTCTGCTGGTTCTGGCTTCGGCAAGTTGAGGGAAAGAACCGAGGTCCTCACTATTGGCAAGATAACAGTACCTCAACCAGTACCAGAGTATGGAGAGGAATAGCGTTCGAAGAATTATGCCTCAGTCACATCGACCAACTCAAATCTGCTCTGGGCATTGCTGCCGTAGCTACACAGTCGTCTGCGTGGAGTGTGCCTGCCACGGAGCAACAACATGGCAGCCAGATTGATCTGATCATCACACGAAAGGACAATATGGTCCACCTGTGTGAAATGAAATGCTATGAAGACTTCTATCAAGTAGACAATGAAGAAGAGATGAAGATGCGCCATCGGATGGCAATGCTGCGTTCACAGATTAGTCCACGCCAGAGTGTACAAACAACACTGGTCACTACATTTGGTCTTACCCCAGGCAAGCATAGTGGTATTTTTAGTCGAGTTGTAGTGCTCGACGATCTATTCCTGCCATAATTGCCCGCTTGTCTCCATCATTTTGCTATGTTCTACCCCTGAATTCCTGCTATAATCATTATCTCCCTTCTTCCATCGATTTATTAAAAATGCGACATATATTGCTCCTGGTTCAGCCAGGGCAGTAGATGCTGTTTTCGTTATTGTATGCGCAGAAAAGCCTCTCGCATCACCGTACTGATACGGAATTTCCATAAAACAGAAACAAACAGAGATGAAATATATCCAATTATTTGGATTATTCGCATTTTTGGTATATCTTTGCGGCGAAAAACGTGAATGACATGGTAATCAATTTATCTGATATTGCTCTCGGAATGCCTGGTATAAGTCCTGTCGTTGGGGCAGACTTGATGGAGAATTGTGCAACAATGCTCCATCGATGTGGTCATGCTACTCCAACTCAGATGAGTGTGTCTGGTATGACTAATGAATCTGTTACTATTCATTGGGAAGACAATATCGATGATCAGATTGAGCGAAGCCATACAGACACTATAGAGAATACCGAGCTATCTGCTGTTTGTTTAAGTGTTCTAATCACTCAACTATTGACAGAGTATACCATCGTGTCTCGTTCCCGAATAGGAACAGGCTTTGATTATTGGC
>JAUNIK010000374.1 GCA_030523505.1 Prevotellaceae bacterium
TTGAACGAGAAATTGCTGATGAGGATACTTCCTGCCAACTGTGCCACACGCGACATCTGCATCTCTTTCAGCCACTTGTTTATCTTGGCGTAGTCAATCTTCTCGTTGTTGATGCGGATATAGTTGCCAAGACGGATAATCAGTTTTGTCGATGTACCCTCGTTGAGGATTGCCTGACAGTTGGCTATGATATAGTCGAACAGCCCGAGTGTCTCCTTAGAGAAATCAGCCGACTGCTGTTCAAGCAGATGTATCTTTGTCAGTTTCTTCTTGAGGATAGGGTTGTTCATCTCAAGGCTAATCTCCTGCGCCTGTCGCTTGGCCGACTCCTCGTGAACCCTCTCTCGCAGTTTCGCCGGCATATTGAACTTCTTGTCGAACTGCAGGTTCTTGATACCGCGTGATGCTACATGGATAACGTCTTGCAGAGCTATAATCTCTATAAGACGGTTCCATTTGAATGCCGACATTGGTTCGAGTTCAACATATTCGTTGAGAGCACCCGAACGCATCAACTTGAAGAAGTTGCGTGTGATGATATCTATTTCCATTATGAGTATTTACGAGGTATGCGGAATATTATTGATAATGTGGCGAACAGTCCCATTGTCACAGGATAGTACAGGTAAGGCAGGATGCTGATAGGATTCAGCTCAGCCAGTCCTGCAGCTATGAGCATCTGTGCTCCGTAAGGAATCAATCCCTGCATGAAGCAAGAGTAAGTGTCAAGGATACTTGCAGCTTTGCGCGGATCGATGCCGTATTTCTCTGCTATCTGTCGTGATATGTCGCCAACAGTAAGGATTGCGATAGTGTTATTTGCAGTACACATGCCAACCAAAGCCACGAGTGCGCCCATTGACAGTTCGGCACCTCGCTTGCCATGGATGTGGCGTGTCATTTTTTCGATGATATACTGTATGCCGCCTGCCTTTGAAATCATTTCAAGCAGTCCGGCAGCAAGCATCGTCACGATGATGAGTTCGCTCATGCCGAGAATTCCTTCACCCATAGCACCCATCAGCGAGTAAATGTCGTAGCTTCCGTCAAGGAGTCCTATTAACGCACAGATGACGATGCCGAGAGTCAATACCGCCATGACATTCATGCCTGCTACTGCCGTTGCCAGAACGGTGAGATAAGGTAATACCTTCCATGCGCTGATGGCATGCATGTTGTTTGGTGCTCCTGTGCTTTGGCCCATAATGATATAGATAATCAATACGGCGATGGCTGCAGGCAGAACGATGTATATATTTGCCCTGAACTTGTCGCTCATCTTACAGCCTTGTGTCTTTGTAGCCATGATAGTAGTGTCGGAGATGAACGAAAGGTTGTCGCCGAAGAACGCACCGCCAACGACTACTGCAGTGAGGAATGCCACACTAGAGCCTGTCTGTGATGCCAGTCCTGCAGCGATAGGCACAAGTGCAACGATGGTTCCTACACTGGTGCCTATTGAAAGACTTATGAAACAGGCAGCTACGAACAGACCTGCAAGGATCATGCTCTTTGGTAGGATGCTCAGAGTCAGGGTTACAGTAGCATCAATGCTTCCCATTCCCTTGGCTGTTGATGCGAAGGCACCGGCAAGGATGAAGATGATGAGCATCAGCATGATGTTCGGTGTGCCGGCACCTTTACAGAAAGCATTGACACGGTCGTTGAGGGTGCCTTTGCCTGAAATGATGACGGCATAGATGCTTGATATGAGGAATGCTACTGTTATTGGCACCTTATAGAAATCGCGCGCTATGACCGATGTGACCAGGTAGAGCACAACGAAAACTATCAGTGGCGACAGAGCCAGAATTCCTTTCTTGTTTGACATTGCGGTTTCTTTCTTGATGATTGTTGTACTTTACATCTGTGTACGACGGTAGAACTCGCAGTTCTCCTTGGTGATGAGTTCGATAGGCATATAGTTCACAGGTTCAATCTGCATTTTCAGCACTACTGCCTTGAACAGAGCATCGATGCAAGCAAACCCCTGCTGATATCCGTGCTGTGCTATGATGAACGAGATGCTACCTTGACGCAGACATTCCACATTCTTCGGCACCATATCATAACCCATGACCTGCTTGTCGCGCAAATTGTTCTGCAACAAGTATTCACCGATAATATGTGCCTTGGAATTAAGCGTTATGCAATGATGGATATCTGGGAACTCTTCAAAGAAGGTGTTCAACTGGTCGGTGAAGCGGCGCTTCTGACCATCGGTAGGCAGATCAAGTTCTACAATCTCGATATGTGGGAAGTGGTCGCGCATGTAATGGCGGAAACCCACCTCACGGTTTGCCTGCTGTTTGGTGGTGAGCATTCCGTTATGTGTCTGCTTCATCAGCATAATCTGCTTCTCATTGTTTGCAATGAGCATGAGCATCTTTGCTGCAAAATATCCACTGCAGAACGAGTCCTGACCGAAGAATGCCAATGGACGTAGGTCAGGCATATACGAATCGAGGAACACAAATGGAATCTTCTGCTCGTGCAGATGTTGTGTGAATCGGCGGGTGATGTCCAATCCTGCAGGTACGATCACAACACCGTCAGGATGATATTCCAGACAAGCATAGCCGCCACGCTCAAAGTCAACATCATCGAAACGCTTGTAATACACATATTTTACATTGATGTGGAAGTCACCTCTCATCTCTTCGGCTTTGTTAGCACCTTCCTCAATCTCCTGCCAGTAGGCTTCAGAAGTATGATGAGGAATGAACACCACGAAAGTATAGGCTTTGTTGTAAGCCAGTGCACTGGCATACACATTTGGGTGGTATTCCATCTCCTCGAGGGCTTTGTTCACCTTCTCGAGTGCTTTCTTTGATACATTTGGACGCTTGTGAAGTACACGGTCAACAGTGCCGACCGAAACTCCGGCTTTCTCTGCAATATCTTTGATTCTTATTCTATCAGACATATTGTAAATATGTAGTTATCCTTTTTGACGCTGTGCGTAAATTTGTTTATTGTTGCAAAATTACAAAAAAATGGGCAAATGTGCGAATGCACAATGTGTAAATTTCAATAAATAAATGCATTTTTCATGGAATTGCTTGCGTTGTTTGGCAAAAAAGCATTATTTTTGCACTATGCGAACTATGTGCAACCGATATTTTCGTTTGTTTTCATCAGGCTTGTTGAGTCTGATAATGGTTGTGTTGTGCCTTTCTTGCGGTGGTAATCGAGTCGATGAAGAGGTGGAAAAATACAACGACAGCGCCTATCATTATCATTATATTTCGCTTGAAAAG